>JAAUQQ010000080.1 GCA_012032745.1 Synechococcales cyanobacterium RM1_1_8 | reverse complement strand
TGCTATGCCGAAACGGCAGCCAACGGAATTTGCTGCTACACTCTTGAATAACTGGGCTGGGCTGATGGCCCTTTGCCTGCCAAATTTTTTGATTCAGCATCCCCATGCATTGCACCCAGCGCTATTACTTTTTTTGGTTTATGGAGGTTCACCGGAAGTGAGGCTCTAGGAGCCCAATGCAAACTTCTCGGTGAACCGCAGTCCAAAGGCTGCGGTTTTTTTGTGGCTTAAGTTTTCACCTAAGTTTTCACCCACGCCCAGCCCGCCCTTTTCCTGAACCGATTACCGCTCAAATTCATCTCCAAAATCCAAGGATTCTTGCCATGAAACCCGCTCCCCTGGTTGGCCGCAATGGCTCCGAAACCCAAACCATCGTCCATATCGGAAACGCCAGCGTCGGCGGCCAGGATCTGTTCATTGTCGGTGGTCCCTGTGCCGTGGAAAATGCTGCGCAGTTGGCGGCGATCGCCGATCACCTCGGCCCCAGCCCCAGCCAGCCAGGCCAGATCCAAGCCCTGCGCGGTGGTATCTACAAACCCCGCACCTCCCCCTACGATTTCCAGGGCGTGGGCAGCCCCGGCCTCGACATTATCAAACGCATTAGCCAGCAGTCCGGCCTGCCCTTCGTCACCGAAGTCATGGCCGTGGCCCAGATCGAAGCCCTGGTGGACCATGCCGATGTGCTGCAAGTGGGCAGCCGCAATATGCAAAACTTCGACCTGCTCAGGGCCCTGGGCCAGGTCAACAGGCCGGTGCTGCTCAAGCGCGGCTTGGCGGCGACGATCGAGGAATTGATCATGGCGGCGGAATATATCGCCAGCCATGGCAATTCCAATGTGATTCTCTGTGAGCGGGGCATTCGCAGCTTCGATGGCTACACCCGTAATGTGCTGGACCTGGGCGCAGTGGTGGCGCTGAAGCAGTTGACCCACCTGCCAGTGATTGTGGACCCCAGCCATGCGGCGGGGCGGCGGGAGCTGGTGGCGAGTCTGAGTCGGGCGGCGATCGCCGCCGGGGCCGATGGCCTGATCATCGAATGCCACCCCAGCCCCGATGAGGCGATTTCCGATGCCCAGCAGACGATCTCCCTCGATGCCGTGGCGGCGCTGGTGGAGAGTCTGGGGCCGATCGCCGAGGCCGTCGGTCGGCGCTTGGCCACTGCCAAATCAGCTCCGGCCCAGCGGCAATTGGTTGCGGTTTAGGGCCAAACGAAAGGGCAGCGGCGTTTTTCCAAACCGCCGCCGTCTGGGGCAATGGCGGTGCCATACTAAAGGCTAATCCGCTGCGACATCAGCCCAGGAATATGCCATGGCCTATAGCGACTTTACCCTGCCCAAGGTGAGGGCAGCCTTCTCCTTGACCATCGCTGAGCCCGCCAATCTGTTTGCCCAGAGTGAGCCGCTGGTGGCCAGCCCGGTCCTTCAGCAGGCCCTGCAGGAAAACCTGCCCCTGGCCAGCGCCAGCAATACCGAAAAAGCCAGATCGGAGCTGATTATTACACCGGTTCTGCTCGAACTGCGGCGGCATTGTCCCTTGGGTTTCTTTTCCGGCGTGGAATTTAATGTCGATGCCGCCCAGGGGCTGAATGGATTTTGTGATTATTTGCTAACGCTGTCCCAGGATCTGTACGAGCTTCGGCAGCCGGTGTTGACCCTGGTGGAGGCCAAGAACGAGAACATCACGGCGGGGTTGGGGCAATGTATTGCGGAGATGGTCGCTGCCCAATTGTTCAATCAGCAGGGCGGCTATGGTGTATCGCCCATCTATGGCTGTGTGACCACCGGGACGGAGTGGAAATTTTTGCGCTTGGCGGAGCAGGTCTGCGAAATTGATCAGCGGGATTATTTCATCGTTGAGCTGGAGCAGATTCTAGGGGTTTTGGCCTCGCCGTTTAGGCAGATGGCGATCGCCTAACCCTCGCCTAACCCTCGCCTAACCCATGGATCAAGAAGGCACCGAGCATCGCAGAAAACGCTCGGTGCTGGGGCGGGTTGGGGGCTGCGCCAGTTGGGCTGAGCCCGCGAAACCCAACCGACAGCGCTACTTCAATAGCTCGATGTGGGTGAAGATGAACTCTGCCGCTGGGGCGCTGCCATCCTGGGGCGCGATGGAGCGGCGGTTGAGGATGTGGTAGCCCTCGACTTTTTCGTATTCATCGACAAACAGGCTGACGCCGCTGGTGGGTTCGCCGGTTTTGGGGTCGGCGTAGACCGAGTCGTACTCATGGGAGAGGTAGCCTTCGCCAGTGTCGTGGCTGCTCTGGGTGTGGATCGTCACCACGGTGCCGTGCATGTGGCGGTGGACCAGGGTGACTTCATTGCCCTGGCCTTTGTCAGTGACTTCGTAGCGATCGCCCTCGGCCTTCCCGCCCATCAGCAGCTCCACCGCGCCATTGGCCTTGGTCTCGCCATAGCTAAAGCTGTTGTTGGCGTGGGTTTTCTCAAAGGGGCGACGGACGCGGTGGACGGCGATCTCCCAGAGCTGGCCCTGGACGGCCTTGAGCACGGCCTCATCTTCGATACCGTTGACCTCCCCGGCAAACCCCATGCGGGGATCCGGCACCACCTTGGCCTGGCCGTGGAATTCGGCATCGCCACATTTGTAGGTCACATCGGCGCTGTAGCCAGGGAAATTCTCATCCCAGGTGTAGCGGTTCTCGTAGGCTGTGCGGAAAAAATCCTTGGCTTCAAGCTGGGTAGCTGGGGTTTGTACAGCAGTCATAGGTATTGTTTATGGATGGCTTTTCCCCAGTGTAGCGCTTGGCTCTGGGCGGGTTTCATTGCAATTGTTTACAGCCTGCATCTGGGCATACAATCCCCCAGCCCTATCCCCCAGCCCTAATCCCCAGTCCTAAACGAGATCCTCTAGTTTGACCCGCAGGGCATCGCAAAAGGCGTCCAAGCCCTGCTGCTGGGCAGCGAAGGCCACGGGCAAGACCAGCAGTGCCGGGCAGCTCGAATTGTCTTGCAAGTAGCGCACCAAATCGCTGACGTCCAGGGGCTGTTCGGCCTGGGCGACGCGCTGGCAGATGGCGACGCGGTAGCGCTTGCTGTAGCTCAGCAGCCACTGGTTGCCGTTGTCCGGCTCCAGGCCCGCATGGAGCGCCAGGTTGAGGGCGGCATCTTCGACATCGCCGTCGCAGTCTTCGATTTCATTGAGCGATCGCACCACGCCGGGATAATCGGCCAGTTCAGCACGCCAGCGGTTCAATTGGTCGAGATCAACGGTCAGCATGGATAGAGAAAGTAATGGGTGACAGGTGATCGATCCGGGTGGAGGAATCTCGGATCACCGCTAAGGGGCAAATATCTTTGAGCTTCTGAATTCTCAATTGCTCCCCAGGCATAGTCCTAGGAGACCAGGGCTGCATTGCGCACTTCCTGGGCCGAGAGATAGAGCTTGCCCCAGACCCGCATTGCCTGGGTACTGCGCCAGCCCAGCTCCTCGGCGATCGCCTCCAGGGAAGCCCCCTCCTTCATGCGGCTCAGCAACGTCTTTTCTTCGCCATCCAGGCCACTGACCATGTCCTGCCACTGCTGGGGATTAAGACCGAGATTGTGCTCCCGCACGGAGGTTCCCAGCCATTCGGTCACCAGCTCAGGCTTCATTTTCAAGGAAAACACTTGGACGGCATGGTAGCTGACTTTTTCTCGCAGGCGATAGATCTTTTTGATCGGCAGGCCCAGCTCTTCGGCAATGGCCTCCTGGGTATAGCCCTGGAGATAGAGCCGCAGCCAGTCTACGGCGATCGCCTCGACCCGCTCCCCTAGGTAGTCTTCAAACTCCCCCTGGACAGTCTGGCGCTGGACCTGCATTTGCTCCCAGTCCTGCTCCTCCTGGTAGCGGCCCAGGGCTTGGCTATCAAACAGGCTGAGGGGATTTTCCTCGGAGTCCGGCGCAATTTCCTCGGAAATCATCCGAATCATTTCCTTGGCGGGCACCTGGGTCAGGCCGCCGCGCTGGGAGCGGTTCAGGTAGTTGACGAAGCGATAGACCAGCAGGGGCTGATTGCGGATCGGACGCAGGCAATATTCTTCCAGACTGGCCAGCAGCAGGGTATTGCGCAGGTTGGAATTTTCCGTGCATTGGCGAATCCAGGCCATCTGCTGCTGGAGGTGGCGATCGCTCTGCAACATCTCCTGGATGACTTCGCCCAGGACGTCAATCACACTGCGATGGCGATCGCGGCTCTGGGAGACCCAGGTGCGAATCTTGCTGCGGATCAAAAACAGGCTGCTCAGGCGATTCATCAGCCGCTGATAGGTCTGCTGGGAGCCCACACCCAAATAGCGCTGCTTCAAAATGCGATAGCGATAGTCCATGGCCTGGCGAGCCAGGGCCAGTTCCCGCTGGTCCAGGCCCTCAAAGCGCCCCGGATCTTCCCCCATCAGCCACAGCACGACGCTCGACCGGGTTGCCGAGGATTGTTTCGGGAAATCCTCCGCAAGCTGCTGTTTCCAATTCTGTGCGAGTCTGTCTGCCAGTGCCATCGAATATCGTCCTGAGGTTTGGCCTACTTAGATTCCATCAGCATCGTCAAGCGCTGCAAAATATCCGTGAGCTGATCGAGCCTAGCCAAGGTGCCATCTTGGTTTTCAGCTAGGGTCTCCACCGCATTGCTGAGGGCAACGACCTGATAGCTTTGCTGCTGGATCTGCTGACCTTGCTGTTCGATCCGCTGTCCCTGGGCCTGGAGTTGCTGAGCTAGCAGATCGGCCCGTTGGGAGAGGATATCCATCGCCTCGGTGGCCGAGAGAACCACTTCACCGATGCGTTCTACGAGCCCCTGAAGTTCATCGACTTGATTCACACTCAAGCTGCCTGCCCTGGGATTGATACACCCTATGGTTTGTAGGATTGGGTTTACAGAGTTATGCAAGCCAACACCTTGCGATGCAAACCAACAGCTTGCGATGCAAACCAACAGCTTGGGGCTGTGCTAGAACGCAGGCCTGCTGGTGAATTGGACACCTGAACCTTATAACAATTGAGCAGGGTAGGCAAACTCACCCGCGTGGGTGAAATTTCAGGTTAAGCTCGGCTCGGCTCTCGCTTCGGGAACGCTAGAGTTGTCCGTAGCATTAAGGGTTCCCAAGTTGGGTTGGGATCTAAGCTTGAAGCGAAGGCGGGGGCGATCGCCTGGGTTACCAAAACTGTAACCTCTAGTCACCCTAACCTCTAGTCACCCTAACCTCTAGTCACTCTAACCTCTAGTCACTGCAATCCCCAGCAACTACAACTCCTAGCAACTACAACTCCCAGCAACTGACCCCCCCAGCCCGCTCCATGCCCCACCCCAACCACTATCAAACGCTTCAAATTGATGTCAAGGCCAGCCCCCAGGAGATCAAGCGGGCCTTCCGTCGCCTGGCGAGGCAGTACCATCCCGATCTCAATCCCAATGATGCTGAAGCCGCTGAAATTTTTCGTCGCCTGCGGGCTGCCTACGATGTGCTGAGCGATCCGATTCAGCGCCGCTACTACGATCTGGGCCAAGATCCGGCCCTGGCCGTGCCCCCCTCTCCGTCCAGCGCCGCTGAACCCAGCCCAGCCCATCACCACTACCTGCAGGGCATTGGGCGGGAGCTGGCGCGGGACTATGGCGGGGCTTTGGAAGCCTATGAGCAGGCGATCGCCCTCGATCCCACCCTAACCCTGGCCTACCTGCACCGCTGCCAAATGCACTATGCCCTGGCCCAGGATCGTGCCGTGCTGGAGGACTGCACCCAGCTCATTCAACACCAGGCTCACCTGGCAGAAGCCCATTACTACCAGGGCCTGGCCCGGTTCCGTCTGGGCTATACCCAGTCGGCAATCGAAGCCTTCAGCGCCAGCCTCGACCAGGATCCTGATCAAGGCCAAGCCCTGCACCATCGAGCCATGGCCCAGCTAGAGCTGGGGGAGCGGGAGTTGGCGATCGCCGACTTACACCAAGCCATTTCCCTGTTCCAGGCCCAGGGAAATGGCAACCAAGCCCAAGCCAGCGCTGACCTATTGGCCCAGCTCCAGGGGAAACAGCCCAATGGGTTTACCCCCAGTAAATCCTCCCAGTCTTGGCAGTCTCGCTCCCCTCGCTCCCCCCAGCTACCGCTGGCTGCCCCAGCTCGTCTCCGCCCTACCGGGCTTGCTGCTCAACCCCAGCGCCAATCTTCTGCCGCTCTATGGCAAGCTCTCATCAGGCCAGGCGGCGACGGTTGGCCTACTGTGGCTGGCCTTGACCTATGGCTTGGGCTTGACCGGCGCTGTGGCGCGCTGGTCCGCCGATAGCCAGCGCGTTATCCTACCGGTGGCCGTGGTCGTCACCCTCGCAATGGCGAGCTTCCTGGCATCCATTGGCTTGATGCGCCTGGTCCAGGGTCGAATCCAAGGTCTCGATCGCCTGCTCTTTGTGGGCGGTGCAGCGGCGTTGCCCCTAGGGCTGCTGTGTCTGGTGATGGTGGGGCGATCGCCCGATCTGTTGCCGCTCCAGGTGAGCTTGGCGGCGATCGCCGGAGCCCTCAGCCTGTTCATTCTCCACAGCGGCCTCATACAGGTCTGCGATGTGCCAGAGTCCCAAGCTACCCTGGCCGCACCTTTGATCTTCCTACTGAGTGGCTGGCTGGCCTACTGGACCTTTCACAGCCTCATGCCGCCTCCCCTAGAACTCCTAGAAAGCCCAAACCTGACCTAAAAACAGTGGCCTGGCACAATGGCTGGCACAATGCCTGGGGCGGTCCCACTTCACTGCCGCCCCCTAAAACCCCTGCCTCTTGCATCGTCTATTGAATCTGGATCGTAAAGCCCAACGGCGCTTCAGAATCCACCAAGGAGACCTTCACCTGAAAAGCCTGATCGGGCTGAACATCCGCCACCATCAGCGTGGCCACACCCGCCCCGCCTCGCTCAGCGGCGGTGTGGGTCGCATCTCCCCTCAGTTCCACAGTCCCAGCCACAGGAAGTTGGGCCTCCAGCCGCAGGCAATTCCCCTCACGGGCTGCATGGAGGTGAAGGCGACCCACCGTGGTCTCCCAGGACTGACTGACCGATGGCTCCGATTCAGAGAGCTTCAGCGTCAGGCGGGATAGCATCTCATGGGCAGCGACCATCACCAAGGCCATCTGCTGCTCTGGCGTTGCTAGATCGTAGGCCTCAGGAATCTGACTTCCCAGCAGGCGAACCGCCAAGCCTTCACCATCTCGGCTAGGGCCCAGCAAAACTGAGCCCGCCAGCGCATTCAAAGCAGGCCCCTGGCTGGGAAATAGCACCTCGACGGCCTCAACCAAGCGGCGGCCATTCTTGGCCGTGGATTTCACCAAAGCCTGACACTTTTCAAAAAGCTGGGCCATAACCTCCTGGGGTAAGGCCACGGGCAGGAGGGACGTAGAAAGCTTGGGCTGCCAAAACTGGAAGGCGGCCCAACCGGGCGCTACACCATCCTCATAGTCCAGCAATTCCGTTTCCCATGGAAAGAGGGGCGGCTGCGCCTCCATATCCCGCTGAAAACGCTGCTTCAGCAGGCTGTAAAAGCGTTCTTGTACCACAAATTTTGCTCCCAGTTTAAGCGATTCGCGCTCTGAAGGCCGAGGGAAGGCGTCCCAAGCCCGATGCACATTCCCAAAACCCAAGGTCCAGGACTCATCGGCGAAATCCTCTACATCTAAGGGGTCATAACCCGCAGCTGTGAACTGATTTCTATCCTGACTCTCAAATTGATGCAATGCTGTGAAAGCACTGCGGACAGCACGGGCGCTTTGAGATTCGTAGGCTCGTTGAGATTCGTAGGCTCGTTGAGATTCGTAGGCTCGTTGAGACCCATGGGCATAATCGCCCTGCGGCTTCAGCTGCACTCCCTCAGGGGGCGACTCCTGGATTAACCAGGCCAGGAACCGCTGCTCCAAGGTGTATGTGTTCCTATTCATGGCCAACCCGCTTTCTCCGGAAAATTTTACTCCTCAGTAGCAATTCATGCCTTGTTTGCAAGGCGCTTGATCGCTTTCTTAACGCTTGCGAGAGGCGGTCTCCTCGGCCGCCTGTACCCTGGCAGCGGGGCGGTTGCGCATATCCCAAGCCTGTTCCAGTAGCTTAGACCACTGACGGTTCATCTGGGCCAGGGTGCAGCCCAGGGCCTTGGCGATGGCGCTATCCTGGAGCTGTTCCTGCTTCATGGCCAGTAGCTCTAGCTGCTTGTCCGTCAGCCGTTCCTGGAATAGCTCCCACTCGTGGGGTAGCAGGCCCAGGTTGTTGTCTAGGTCGGCTTGGAGCCACTGGTGAACCAGCTCCCACTGGTGGGACATGGAGAAGCGAATCAGGTGATATTTGAAACGCTGTTGGAGGTAGTCGCGATCGCGCGGTGTCAGCCCCAAGACCTCCTCAATGTCACTGGCGGACATGTCCTGCAAGCGCAGCACAAAATAGTTGGCGCAGTCGTACTGCTGACGGCTTTCCAAATATTCCATCAGCTCCTGGGTCACCTTCTCCCGCAGGGAATCTTCGGCAGGCTCAGCATCCTGGGCCACCATCTGGTCACGCACCTGCTGCATGGAGACATTGCCCCGCTGATCATCGTCGGAGCTGCCCTCCGCTGCCTGTTCCAGATCCACCAGGGCTTCCTGGGGCTGCTGCTGGGAGAAGGTTTGGACCCGCAGAATAATCAACTGCTGGCTGCGGCCATAGGGCAACGGAATGCGGCGCTTGCCGTAGCGCTCGGTAAAGGCCATGTACTCCGCGAGCTGAAGTAGGGTCTTGGGTTGGTAATCCGGCTCACAGAGCGTCTCTCGCCGAAAGACATTGAGGGATTCCATGTAGAAGCCCTGGAGGAAGTCTTCAATCAGGGTGAGCCGCGCCTGGTAGCTGGTGTGGCCCTTGGCGGGGGTGATGTAGCGGTAAATAATGGCGCTGAGGGTGCTGTGTAGCTCAATGCGCCCCTGGCGATGGCCATTTTTATAGTATTTGAGGCATTGCTCTAGGCGGTGTCGAGCTAGGTTTTCAGCCCAGAGATTGACTTCGCCCGAGGCCTGGATACGTTGGCTCTCGGTGCAGATGCGACTCACCTCGTCGGCCAGCCGTTCGGCTACGACGCGGCAGTCCGCATCGGCAGCTCGAGTCGCTAGCCTGAGCTCGTCGTACAACAGCTTATAAGTTGCTTCCACGTCTCAGAACCCCTGATGAATACGCCAGTCAAACCAGACCCTAACACAGTCGATTAAGGGTGTTTCGCAATCCTTCGCCAGCCTACATGGACCTAACATTGACAAATTCAAGTGGTAGAAGTGTTCATTGTGGTAGCTCTATACACCTTGCAATCCCTGAGTCATTTTTTATCTTTGACGGCTATTTTTTTGCCCCTCGCCAGCAACGGTTGCCCTGCGAGTCCTCAAAGTTGAGGCCTGGCCTGGAAAAATCCGTTCTGTAAGATCCGCAGATACCCTCGTTTAATCAGGACTGTTTGCTTCCTTGGTAGAAAATAGGAGCCTAGAACAATTGCTACGCTGCTCTATTGCGCCCCTGGGGCAGCTTTAGTCCAAGGATTCTTGGAAGAAACATGTTAAGGTGACAAACTTGATAAACGCTTTATGGGACCAGCCCAGTGGCCAGCCTGGACGAACGAACTCTAGACCAACAAATTGAGCAGCTAATCGAGCAAGCTCCCCGCGACGACGTGACGGGAATGCTGATTGCCCTGATGGCACCGTTGCTGAAACAAATTGCCGGTCAGCTCCAGTATTTTGAATATTTTGTCTTGCAAACCCCGGATCGAGGATGGGTGGTGACCACCCTGGGACATCGGGCAACGCCTGAGTTGGAAAAAACGGTCGTTTACGCCTTTCCTGATCTTCAGGATGCCCAGGCTGTAGCCGGAACTCACACAGAGGTGGATTTAGTGCCCCTCAATTTTCCGGTCATCTCAATTATCTTCCAATTGATCGCGCTCAAGCAGGTGGAGAGCATTTTGTTTTTTGAGCGGGCGGGCGATCGCCAGCGGGCCGTGGAAGTGCGCCGGGTGGACCTGGAGGCGCAGATGCAGCAGATCATGCGCCAACAGCTCCAGCAGCCACCGCCGAATTTGGCCTAGGTGGAGCTGGCCAGGGCTGCTGGGTCTAGGCTGGGCCGGTCTGGTCTAGGCTGGTTTGGGGGAGTGAGGTGAGGTCTCGGGAGTAGGGCCTGGGAGCTAGCCTCTGCGCCGTCGGTCTTCTATGACTGCGCCATCGGAATCGACCGCTGCCTGCTTTTTCGTGCGGAAGGTGACATTGGCTCCATCCTGGCTCTGCTCCAGCACCAGGAGTGGCGTCGGCTTCGCGAGCTGGTCCCACTGCATGTGGGCTAGGCGTCCCTGGATTGTGGGCTGCCAGTGGTCATCTTGGGCTTGGGGGCTGAGGAAGGCTTCGATGCAGTCGATTAGCTGCTGAATGGTTTGGGAGCTGGCCTGGGTGGGCAGTTTTACCAACTTCACTTGGATGCGGAACAGCACTCGCTTATCTCTCTGGCTGCCTTCGCCCAGGATGTAGCTGACATCGAAGGTTTCATCGATTTGGCGACCCGTGCTGGGGATGCCAACGACGCCATTGTCCGAAGCTCGGGGGCGCAGGGCCAGGGCGACGGTTTCTTTGATGCGGACGCGGATGTTGTTGAGCACGGCGAAGTTGAAGGTGTCTTCATCCATGCGCATACGCAGGTAGTCGAGGTTGAAGTCCCGCGAGTGGATCAGGTCCGGGTTCTTCTCCATCTGGCTGATGGTCTTGAGGGCCATCTTCAGCTTTTTCTTCAGCTCGCGCCCTTTGAAATGTTCGAACTTGAGCTGTTTGCGGATCTTGTTGCGTCGTCTGTGGTGGAGTAGGTTGGTGCCAATCAGGGCGACCAGCAGAGCCCCGGAGGTGTAGAGCCAGGGGCCAGAAGCGTCCAAGGCTGGGTTGCTGCCTATGGCTGGAGGTGCGGCTGGAGGTGCGGCTGGAGGTGCCGTTGGAAGCGCTGCTTGGGCCACCACCACCTGCTGGGAAAAAGCTGGGGAAGATGTTGCAGCGGCAGCAGTGACTTGGACGAAGGTCTGGGGGTTGGGGATGCCCAGGGGGGACGTTTGGGCTTGGGGTGAAAAACCCAACATGGAGATGCCTCCTAGGAAGATCGCGGTGCCGCTGACAAGGTGCAGGAAGCGCGGCTGGAGCTGGAGCACAGCCTTGAGCTGGAGCACAGCCTTGACTGGAGCACAGCCTTGAGCTGGAGCACAGCCTTGGCCGCTGTTCCAGTTGCCGAGAAGCCCACTCCTGTGTTGTAGCGGCTGGGGCAGGGCAACGATATCGGGCAAGCTACGGAATCCTGGCCAGGCGATCGCGAACCATCGTCGGAGATCTGCGGAGGCTCTTGAATTATTTCAACTAAATAATTATAGCTAATTTGTCCAGCGGGCTCGGTAGCCTCGGGCGTCGAGGTGGCAGAGGTAGGGAAACTTCACATAGCGACCCAAGCCGCCGGGCCACCAGGGATCGAGGGACCAGTAGATCTGATTGCCTGTGAGGCCCTCAATGTAGAAGTCGATCGCATCGCCAACGATATGGCGGCTAAAGGGCGCACCGCCCACGGCGCGGTTGACATCGGGGGGGCGGAACCAGCTTGTGATCACCAGGGTGCGACCGAGGCGATCGCTGGCCCGCTGGACTTGCTGGGCAATGCGCACGATCGCATCCACCGTCGCTTGGTCCGGAGGCATTCGGGTTCCGCCTCGGGTGGCCTGGGACCAAGTAAAGCTACCGCCAGGAATAATAGCCGCCGCCATTTGTAGATTGCTGCGGGTCCAGCGAGCGGGACGGGGCGGCGGCGGCGGAACAACGGGCTTGATCGGCACCGCTTCCATTTTCTTCACCTCCTCCACCAGGGAATCGATCACATCGGTCTGGCTGGGGGTCTGACGCCAGAGCTGGATCAGACGCACCAAGGCCTGGCGTTCGTGGTTAGACTCGGCATAGCTGGTGGGGATGGCCTCCATGAAGTTCAGCAGGGCCTGATCCAACTGGCTGCCGGTCTTCTGGATGGTGGCGGCGCTGAGCTGCTGGTTGGGGGCAAAGATATCGGTTTGAATGCCCAGCTCGGCTAGGGCCGTGGTGCGGGAATCAAGCTGGTTCCAGAGACGGTAGCCCTCGGTGAGGGCGTGGCGCTGACTGCCGGAGCCCTGGTAATACTGGGGCACCCGCTGAATGAAGGAAATCAGGGCGGGGTCGATGGTATTGAGGCTGGGTTGGGGGGAGACATCTTTGCTGAGAGAGGCGATGGTTTCCTGGCGGGAGTTGAGCTGTCGCCAGAGCTGGGCCATGCGCATCAGGGCTTCCCGCTGGTGGGGGTAGCCGCTGTAGTTGACCGCCACCCGCTGAATAAAGCTGACTAATTCGCGGTTGAGCTGGCCGACGGGCGTTTTGGCCGAGAGCCCCAGGGAAGTAATCACGGCGGCATGGTCCGCCAGCCCCCGCCAAATGCGCCCCGCTTCGAGGATGGCATCCCGCTGGTTGGGCAGGCCCCGGTAGAAACCGGGTAGGCGCTCGATTAAATTGAGCAGGGCTTGGTCGAGAAAGGCCAGGTTTTGGGGCAGTTCATCGCCGGGGAAGTCAGCGCGGATGTCGTCCCAATAGGCCTGTTGGAGGGTTTTGAAGTCGCAGGGTTTGAGCTGGGCAGCGCTGCTGTCGCTGGCCGGGGGTCGGTAGCCTGGGCGACTTCTTTGAGGAAGGGGTCGCCGTAGCCGCCGCGATCGCCATCCCAGAGGGCAATGGGTGAGAACCCTGCTGAATCAGGGCATCCGTGAAGCTGCGCAGGCTGTTGGCGGCATACTGCACCTGCTCCTCAAAGCTGTCTAGGTTGGCCTGGGTGACACCATTGATCGCCACCATGCCCAAAGCACCATTGGCATTGGCCTGGCCCTGGAAATCGCGATTGCCGCTGTGGGCAATGTAGAGCGCCGCCAAAATCGGCTTGTGGATGCCCACTCGATCGGATTCGAGCAAATAGAGATAGTTCCGCTGGTCGGCGTTGAGAATGGCCATGGGGTGGGGCGTCGCGGCACTTTAGAAGATCAGGTGGGCGCAAGCAAGGCAGAGAGGCAGCAGTTTGCTCGCCCATCATTTGCTCGCTCATAATTTGACACAGGGATTGTCAAATTGCCTACCGGGAGAGAAACCCTTAGGCCAGCGAGGGCCATCTCCGCCGTGACAGCCTGGGCGCGATCGCCCCCAGAAACATCAAGCCTGGGGAGCCAGCATCTGGCTGCAAATTGCCATGAACTGAGCAATATCGATTGGTCATTTGCTTCATAATGAAGCTCTGAGCATCACCCTCTTGCGCAATTTTCTCAGGGAGACCAAGCCAGTATGACTGCGATCGCCCCTCAAACCATCGTCTCTCCCGTCAGCCGCCCGGCCAGCAGACCAGCCGCTACCGAGCCCACCCCCGATCGCCGCACCCCCTACCAGCCCCAAAACCACCGCAAGCTCCTCTGCATCTTTCCGACCTACAGCAAATCCTTCGGTACGCTGCACCATGCCTATCCGCTGACGGGGGGGCGAGTGAAGGCATTCATGCCGCCCCAGGGCATTTTGGTCATGGCCTCGTACTTACCGGCCAGTTGGGATATCCGCTTCGTCGATGAAAATATTAAACCCGCTAAAAAATCCGATTACCGATGGGCCGATGTAGTCATCGTCAGCGGCATGCACATCCAGCGGCCCCAGATCAATCGCATCAACGACATGGCCCACCGCTACGGCAAGCTGACCCTGGTGGGCGGGCCATCGGTGTCGGGTTGTCCGGAATATTATCCAGAGTTTGATCTGCTGCACATCGGCGAGCTGGGCGATGCCACCGATAAAGTGATTGAATACATCGACCAGCACGATCAACGGCCCGCCCAGCAGCAGCGCTTTGTCACGGGCGATCGCATCCCCCTCAGTGCCTTCCCCATCCCGGCCTACCACCTGCTGAAAATGGATGAGTATTTTCTTGGCAGCGTTCAATATTCTAGTGGTTGCCCTTATAGCTGCGAATTCTGCGATATCCCCGAACTCTATGGCCGCAAGCCCAGGGTCAAAACGCCCCAGCAGGTGATGGAGGAACTCGATGCCATGTTGGCGGCGGGGAGCATTGGGGCAGTGTATTTTGTCGATGATAATTTTGTGGGCGATCGCCGCGCCGCCCTGGAGTTGCTTCCCCACCTCGTCCAGTGGCAAAAAGACCGGGGTTATCCGATTCAGTTTGCCTGTGAGGCGACACTGAATTTGGCCCAAAGCCCGAAGCTACTGGAGATGATGCGCGAAGCCTATTTCTGTACGGTGTTTTGCGGGATTGAGACGCCGGAAACCGAGGCATTGACGGCGATGTCGAAGCAGCAGAATTTGAGCTTGCCAATTTTAGAAGCGATCAAAATTCTCAACAGCTACGGCATGGAAGTGGTCTCGGGGATTATTTTGGGCTTGGATACGGATAGCCTGGAAACGGGCGATCGCATCCTCGAATTCATCCGCCGCTCCAATATTCCCATGCTGACAATCAACCTTTTGCAGGCCCTGCCGCGCACGCCTCTGTGGCGCAGGCTAGAACAGGAAGGACGGCTAGTTGATGATGCAACCCGAGAATCCAATGTGGCGTTTTTGCTGCCCTACGACACCGTCGTCGAAACCTGGCGGCGCTGCGTCACAGCAGCCTACGATCCGGCGTTTTTGTATGAGCGATTTGTTTACAACATCGAGAACACCTACTGCAATCGCATCAAAGTCCCCAATAGTCCGGCGCGGGTCTCAAAAGCCAATATCAAAAAGGGGTTGACCTATTTGGCCAACATTTTGCTGCGCGTCGGCCTGTTTGGCCCCTACCGCAAGGTGTTCTGGAAGCTGGCTTGGCCTGCGCTCAAAACGGGAAAAATTGAACAAATTATCCACGTTGGCCTCGTCGGTCATCACCTGATTCAGTTCTCCCGCGAATGTTCGCGAGGCGAGGAATCGGCCTCGTTCTATTCGCAAAGCTGCGGCAGACATCTGCTTAGTCCTACAAATTAGCCCTA
>JAAUQQ010000079.1 GCA_012032745.1 Synechococcales cyanobacterium RM1_1_8 | reverse complement strand
TCTCAGGCTAGCTTGGGCACTCATCCCACCCTCCTCCATTTGATGGAGAAGGGGAGACGGATGGAGCCCCTCTCCCCTTGTGGGAGAGGGGTTGGGGTGAGGGGGCAAAACTTACGCCGCAGACGACTAGGGCGATCGCCTTCGCCGCCCAGGCCCCACCATCCCATTCCCCCCCTTCAACCATGATCCAGCCAGCGCGACGGAACCGGCGGCGGCCCCCAGCACAGCACCGGGGTTTGGGACCAGGGCGCTTCTCCGGGGTGACGGCGATCGCTGCCGCCCTGGGCCCCCGCTTCCACCCCCAGCTGCTCAAACTCAAACGGGGACTGATCGTCCTACTGCTGCTGGGGCTGACCTGGACCCTGGGCGGCTGCTCCACCTTCTCCCGCTGGGGCAAGCCCCCCGAACAGCTCCCGGCCCAAACCTCCGATGCCTTGATTTTTGAGGATGTCACCCTAGAACAAGCCAATGCATCCGGCGGGCTGCTGTGGAAGCTCAAGGCCACCCAGGCAATCTATAGCGAGACCGGCCAACAGGCGGAAGTGGATGCCCCCGTGGGTCAGCTCTACCGAGGCGACCGGGCGATCTATGAGGTCAGCGCCCGCAAAGGGGTGGTCAACCAGGATGGGGAGACGGTTTTCCTAGAGCAGGAAGTCGTGGCCAAGGATCTGCGCGATGGCGCGGTGGTGACCGCCGATCAGGCGGAATGGAGACCCAATGAGGATCGATTGATTCTGCGGGGCAGCTTGGTGGGTAAAAAGGATGACCTGACGGTGGTTGCTGATGAGGGGGATTGGCTGGGGGAGGTCAACCACTTATCCCTGAAGGGGGCTCCCATGGTGGCGACCCTAACGCAGCAGCGCCTGCGGCTGCAAACCGAAGCCCTGCTGTGGCAGATCGATCAGCAAATGGTCTTGGGCGATCGCCCTGTCCAGGTCCAGCAAACCAAGCTCAAGGCCCCCAAACAGCTCGACAACCAAGCCAGCGCCCAAAAATCCATCTTGGTCAATCTGGTCGCCCAGGATGTACTGCTGACCGGCACAGCCCAGCTAATCTCCACGGATCCAGAGGTCACCGTCACCAGCGAGGCCCTGCGCTGGAACCTACCCCAGGACCAGCTCACCAGTGAAGCCCCGGTGGAGGTGCTCCAGCGCCAGCAGCAGATGGTGATGCGCGGCGATCGCGCCCAGGCCGATCTAGCGGGAGAGCGGGTGACGCTGACGGGCAATGTGGATGGTTCTTCTACCAGTAAGCAGGTGCGGCTCCAGGGCGATCGCCTGGTGTGGAACACCAAAACCCAGGATGTGGAAGCGACGGGCAATGTCACCTATGGTCAGCTTCAGCCGCCGCTGTCGGTGAAGGGGAGCGAAGCGAAGGGCAACCTGGGCTCGGAAACGGTGACCGTCAGCGGTGGCGCAGCCAGCCCCAGGGTGACGACGGTTATTATTCCGGACGATGGCTTATAGCCTCAACAGCTTGCCTTTGAATGGCACCAGTGGCAGATTTTCCCAGGAGCTGTTCTAATGGTGCTCCCTAGGCTTCCCCCCTCGGCCCCTGTGCTGTTCCTGTCGTCTCTCCATGGTCTACAGTCCCACCGATCAACTCTTTGACCCCCAGCAGTGGGAGCACTGGGCCTTGCTGTCTACCTTGCTGGCCGGACTGGGCTGGGGCTATGGCCAGGCGGCGGCGGAGGATCGGCGACGGCGGCAAGCTCGGGCAGGCAAAACTAGAGCAGGCAAAACTCGAACGGGCCGAGATTTAAGGACAAGGCGACAGGCCAGGCCAGGCCTACAGGTCAGTTCGGTTCAAATGCACCCGGCTCGAAGAATGGCCCAGCCTCGAATGGTCCAGGCCCAAAAGACCCAGGCCCAAAAGACCCAGGCTCGAACGGCCCAGGCTCGAACGGCCCAGACTCGAATGACCGGCTTGCGCCGTCCGCCTGCGTTTGGAGGGCGATCGCCCAGCGCTCCAGTCCTCGACCAGCGGTCAACCCAGCCAGCACCCGCCGCACCCCCCGCCCATGGTTCCAGCACCCAGGCCCACAACCCTGAAGGAGTAATCGTTTCAGAGATCTAAATCGCCCTGAGCAGTTACGATTCTTAACTGGAATTCCCCTACCATTCGGTTTACGTTAAAGATCTAGAAGGCTTTTAATCTAACCCCATCCTGATCTTAGGATTTTTAATATGAGCGTTAATCTTGCAACCCAACTTCGGGAGGGCACCAAGACATCCCACACCATGGCGGAGAACGTGGGCTTTGTCCGCTGCTTTTTGCGTGGCGTGGTCGAAAAGACCTCCTACCGCAAGTTGGTGGCGAATCTCTACTTTGTCTATTCCGCCATGGAAGAAGAGTTGGATCGCCTCCAAAACCATCCTGTGGTTTCGCAGATCTACTTTCCCCTGCTGCACCGCAAGGCAGCCCTGGAGAAGGACTTGCAGTTTTACTTTGGCACAGACTGGAAGGCCAAGCTCAAGCCCTCCAAGGCCGCCCAGAGCTACGTAGATCGAATTCACCAGGTGGGCCAGGAATCTCCCGAGCTGCTCGTGGCCCATTCCTACACGCGCTACCTGGGGGATCTCTCCGGCGGCCAGATCCTCAAGAAAATCGCGGTCAACGCCATGAATCTCAACGAGGGCGAGGGCACGGCGTTCTATGAGTTTGAAGCCATCGATGATGAGAAGGCCTTCAAAACCAAATATCGAGCCGCCATGAATGATCTACCCATCGATCAGGCCATGGCCGATCGCATCGTCGCAGAGGCCAACGAGGCCTTCGGTCGCAATATGGAAATGTTCCAGGAGCTGGAAGGCAACTTGGTCAAGGCGATCGGCGTGATGCTGTTCAACAGCCTGACCCGCCGCCGTAGCAAGGGCAGCACCATGGCCCCCAGCGCCAGCTAGCGGCCCCCCATCACTTGATTCCCCGAAGTCCCTTTCCCTGCGCGGGCGAGGGACTTTTTTTGTGGCATTGAATCGCGATCTCAGGACGACTACGTGGTCAAGCCATGTTCCAGGGCAAAGCGCACCAGCTCCGTGCGGCTGTTGGTGCCGGTTTTGCTGAACAGACGGCTGACGTATTTTTCGACGTTGCGCACGCTGGTTTCGAGCTGCTTGGCAATTTCCTTGTTCATCAGCCCCTGGGCGACGAGATCCAAGACGCTTTTTTCCCGAGGCGTCAGATCGATCTGGATGGGGGAGGGCTTTTGGGCGATGCCCGTGCCGCTGCGCTGGCCCAGAACTGCCCGGCGCAGTTCTTCGATCTGGCGGGCGAGGTCGGCAATTTCATGGGATTCGCTGCCGCCGCCGCCCCGAGCGGCATCCACCGTGGCCGATCGCCGCTTAAGCAAGTTCGTCACCACCGCCACCAGCTCATCGGGGTCGAAGGGCTTGGGCAGGTAGGCATCGCAACCAGCATCGAAGCCCTGGATGCGATCGGTGGTCATGCCCTTGGCCGTCAAGAACACCACAGGCAGGGCCTTAAAGCGAGCATCGCCGCGCATCTGAGCCAAAAACTGATAGCCATCGACGCGGGGCATCATCACATCGGAAACCACTAGATCCGGCGTAAGCTGTTGGAGCTTCTCCCAGCCCTCTTCGGCATTGCTGGCCACTTCCACGGTGAAGCCCGTGTCTTCTAAATAGGCCTGGACCGCTTCGCGCATACCGGGCTCGTCGTCTACCAAAAGAATATGTCCAGATGCCATGGGCGATCGCTGTTCGGTGAAGGGGCTGTCATCCAGTTTAGCGGGACAGGTGGAAGGGCTGACCCAGCGCAACGTTAAATTATCGATCCCATTTCCCCTTCGATCAGCCCTCTAGGTCCACACTACGACGGGAGCTCTTGATCTCACTGCGCCGGGCTTTGCCCTCCAGCCGCCGCTGCTTAGCGGCCTTGGAGGGCTGGGTGGGGCGACGGCGTTTCTGAATTGCCGTGGCGCTTTTGATCAGGGCTTTGAGCCGATTCAGGGCCTCTTCACGGTTGGCCTCCTGGGTCCGATGTTCCTGGGCTTTGAGCACGATCACCCCATCCTTGGTCAAGCGCTTGTCGCTCAAGGCCAGAAGCTTGCGTTTGTAAAAGACTGGCAGGGAAGAGGCCGCCACATCAAAGCGCAGGTGAATGGCGGTGGAGACCTTGTTGACGTTTTGGCCGCCAGCGCCCTGGGCACGCACCGCAGAGAGTTCGATTTCGCGATCGGGAATGGAGACGGTGGCGGAGATTTCGAGGGGCATGGCTGGAGAGGGGCGCTGGGGTTGGGATGGGCGGCGGCTAGACGGCGGCGGCCCAGGAAGATGTTCGAGCTGTGCAGGATACTTGGGCCGTGCAGGATACTTGGGCTGTACAGGATATGAACACAACGACCCGGTCGCCTGGCAGGGGAGAAATCGGTACACTGGAACCAGTCTATCTGTTCCATTCCAGCCTCGGCTTCAGCAACGGCCCTTGTATTTCTGGGGCAATAGATTTTTTTTAAAGATAAGGTTCCGATGCGATAGCGTTCCCCCTGACATCCTTGCCACTATGCCGGACCTAGAGCGCCCTGCCCCAGGCCTCATACCTTCCCCAGACGCCTCGCCGCCACAGCTCCCCACCCTAACGGTGATCACGGATTTGGTAGGGCACTTGGCGAACCAGCAGGGCAATCCAGGCGGGAAGCTTGGCGAAAAGCCTAACCGTAGCTGGGCAGCAGACCAGGCGGGCAAAACAGCAGGACAAACCCCAGGCACCGATCTGGCCGAGCTCCTGCCAGGTATCCAGCTCACCCCCCATCAGCAGCAGGCCCTGGCTGAGCTAGCAGCCTTCGTAGACAGCGGCAGAAAGCTCCATCTCCTGACCGGCTATGCCGGAACCGGCAAGACCACCCTGCTCCAAGCCCTGGTGGTCTGCCTGCGCCAGCAAGATCCGAAGCTGGCGATCGCCTTCACTGCCCTTAGCAATAAAGCCACCAAAGTGCTCGCCGCCATGGGCGATCGCTGGGGCCTCAACGTCGACTGTCTCACCTGCTGCCGTATCCTTGGCCTCAAGCCCAGCATCGACCGAGACACAGGCCAGCAAAAATTCACTGCCGATCGCCAGGGCAAGCGACTGATCAACCGCTACCGTCTGGTGATCGTGGATGAATGTTCCATGATCAACCAGGAGATGTGGGGGCTGCTCGTCAAGGCCGTCTCCCGCTTAGATGACCAAACCCAGCTGCTGTTCGTGGGCGATCAAGCCCAGTTGCCCCCCGTGGGCGAAGCGGTTTCTCCCTGTTTTGAACAGATCTACGATCGCACCGAGCTGACGGAGGTCATGCGCTACGGGGGGGCGATCGGGCTGATTGCAGAAAACGTGCGCCGCCACCTGGACCGACCCGCCCTGCCCCGCTGGCAAAGCGATACCAATGCCGACAAGACCCAGGGCACCTTCATCCTGGCCCGGCCCCACTGGGAAAAGCTGCTGCTGCGGGCCTTTACCAGCGAAGCCTACAGCAACAACCCCGATCAAGTCAGGGCACTGACCTATACCAACCGCCGCGTGCAGCAGCTCAACCACCGCATCCGCACCGAAATCTATGGACCCGAGGCGGCCCAGTTTGTCATCGGTGAACGGCTCATGGCCAACAGCCCCTGTCTGCTGGATGATGGCGGTATCGTCCTACAAACGTCAGAAGAATGTGAAGTGCTCGACGCCGGCATCGACCAGGTCGATGACCCCATCACGCTTGAACCCTGGCAGATCTGGGAGATGAAGATCGTGACGGAAACAGGACTCTATCGGCAGCTACGGGTGCTCCACGAGCAAGAACAGCAGCGGTTTGAAACCAGTCTAAAGGCATTGGCCAACAGCAAAAGTTGGAAGGCTTTTTGGGAGCTAAAGCAATACTTCCATGAACTGAACTATGCCTACAGCTTGACAGTGCATAAAAGTCAAGGTTCCACCTTTCAAGACGTGTTTGTGGACCTGCCCAATTTGAGCCTCAACCGCAAAATTACGGAGCGAAATCAACTTTGCTATGTGGCCTTTACGAGGGCTGCCAATCGGCTTTTTCTTTGCCAATAATTTCTTGTCAATAATTTCTGTGCCAGGCATTGCCTTAGTTCAGCAGAGCGGAAGTTTATGCACTAGCCCAAGCCGCCCTCATCCCCCAGCCCCTTCCCCCCAAAAATACAACAGCCGGGAGAAGGGGAGTCGGATCGGAGCCCCTCTCCCCTTTGTGGGAGAGGGGTTGGGATGGGGGGGGCAAAACTCACGCCCCAGGCGATTAGTCCACTAGGCCGAAGGGCTACCAGAGACCTCGCACCGGCTGGGGCGCAGGGGAGGCTTCATTCATCGTGGGTTCCACCACCATGGGCTCTTCCATCACCATGGGCTCTTCCATCATCGGCTCCTCTGCGGCAGGGGCAGCAGCGCTCATGCGGCTGGCCAGCTCCTCAGCCGTGGCGGCGGGAACGAGCACCTGATCGATCACGTGAATCACGCCATTGCTGCCTTCAAGATCAGCCCGGACGACGTTGGCCCCATTGACCGTAACGCCGCTCGAAGAGACATCTACGGTAACATCGCCCCCCAGGGTCGTGACCGGGCCAGAGGCCAAATCTGAGGACAGAACACTGCCTCCGACCACGTGGTAGGTCAAGATTTGGGTAAGCAGATCCTTGTTGCCCGGCTCTAGCAAGGCATCCAGCACGCCTGCGGGCAGGGCGGCAAAGGCCTCATCAGGTGGCGCAAAAACCGTCAAGGGGCCTTCCCCAGATAAAGCATCGACCAGATCCGCTGCTTCCAATGCCGCAGCCAAGGTATTAAAAGCACCACTTTGGGCAGCAATTTCCAAAATGGAGGGTGCCCCTTGGGCGAGCTGCTGGGCAGGTTGCTGAACAGCTTGGCCAGCGGGGATAGCACAGGTGCTGTCCCCCCAGAAGGGGACAGCGATTGGGCCTGAGAGACGGCGGATAAGCCTGTGCTAAAAGAAACAGTTGCACCGCACAACGCGAGGGCTAGAATTCTTGCATTTCGCAGCGAATAGTTCATTTCGAAAAAGCGACTGATAGGTTTAGGCAAACAGCAGTGATAGTAACAGGATCCCAGGGGAAAAACTGCTCTCAAACGGGGATATATGGATTTCAAAACTGAGGGAACAATTTAATGTGGCCTGCGTCTGTGCCGTTTGCCAAGTCTGCTTTAAACTTGGTTTTCTAGGCTAGTTTTGTCAGCTCGGCTGCCTAGTTCGTCCCGGACGGGCGTTTATGGGGGGCGTTTCTGGGGGGGCCGCTTTCAGCCGATTTCCCCTCCCCTTAGGATCCTTCCTTGGGCTGGGGTGGTGGCGGTGGGGAGCTGGTGGAGCGCTCAGCATGGGCTATCTGGGATTGGGAGGCCGGAGGTTTGGACGTTGGCAGTTTGGACGTTGGCAGTTTGGACGTTGGCAGCTTGGACGTTGGAGGTTTGGGTGGAGCGGGGTGGACCGATCGCCGGGGTAAGGGAGCGGTTTGGCCCAGGGCCGATCGCCGGGGCTGACCCAATTTTGGACGACCAGAGGGCTTGGTGAATTTGGGCTGGCCCTGGCCTGCTTTCCCCGGCCTAGGGTTGCCAAATTTGGAACTGGGGCGATCGTGAAATGGGCGATCGCCCAGCCTGCGCGCTCCGGCCACCGATGTCTTGCGGCCAAACGCCCCCCGTGGCTTTCCAGCGGAGGCGTTGCCAAGCCTGGGCATCGGTCTGCGGCTGGAGCCGGACTGGCTGGGCCGGGCGGCACTGGAGGAAGCGGAGCCCCGGAAGGGGGAGCGGGATTGGGGACGGCTGGAACTAGCCAGTCCAGCCGTTCGCCGGAGCTGGGGCGATCGCTGGCCCATTCCTCGCTGGCCGGTTCCCCGGTTTTGGGCGGGTCGATCGCGGGTAGATCGGTTCTGGATTGGCCCAGCCTTGGGGGAGGTCAGGCCTGTTGAGCCGGATACAGCCAGGTTTGGGGCCGCTGGCTTGGGCCGAGCCCGATCAGACGAATATCGGCGGGGAGAACTGGGGCGGGGGGAATCACCGCCCCGCTGCCCCTCTGCCCGTCGGCCCTGGGACTTGGATCGAGGTGAAAACCTCCCGCTGCCGCTGGGCTTAGCATCCGCTCTGGGGGCACGGCGGGATTTGGAAGCCGCTCGATCTGCTGGGGGGCGATCGCGATCGCCCCTAGATCGGTTTTCGCCCGGAGCCGAGGGGCGACTTGGGGAGATGGTACGGCGGAAAAAGGCGGCATGGAGGGAGCGCTTGGGAGACCGACTGCTCTTTTCTCCAGCGGTTGGGTCAGTGCCGATCGCCTTCGCTGGGGCAGGGGTGTCACTCATTTGACCAGTAGCTTCTGGACTGGCTTCTGGACTGGCTTCTGGACTGGCTTTTTCCTGGGCGGCCATCTGGGCGGCCATTTGGGCGGCCAGGCTCTGTTGCTGGCGAGCCTGGACCTCGGCGCTGGCGATCAGGGCAACGGCTTGGGTGACAAAATCTGCCAGGTCGCGGGCGACCTGGGGGCGGACACCCGGCTCGGGCGGCTGGAGCAGATAGGGGGGCTGCTGGAGCCGGGCGCGGGCAAAGCCAAACTTGAGCCCCTCTAGCTGTTTGGCGATCTGGGTAATGGCTTGCCCATCAACGCCGGGCTTGGGGCGCGATTGCCAGAGGCCAGGCCCGACGGAGCGGGATTCGCTCAGGCGTTCTAGGGCGCGCTTGACCTTGGTAATGCGGGTTTCGAGGCTGATCAGGGTGGTGCGGGTCAGCTCCAGGGCGGCATTGTCCTGGAGGCTGGCCAAGTCGGTGAGGGTGATGTTGGCACTGCGGGCTGCTTTGGTGGCGGCACTGTCAAAGCCCGCATTGGAGAGCATCAGGGCGCGATCGCCCCCCACATCCTTCAAGATCTGTTTGAGGGCGACCACTTCGGCTTTGGAAATGGGAGTATTCCAGTGGCGACAATCGATCAGCCAGCGGGTCTGGATACCAAATTGTTCGGTCTGCAACCAAACATCAATGCGATGGTCCCCATGGGAGCCTTCGATGGTTTTTCCAAGACTGACGTTAACAGTGACCGAGCGGTCACCAGAAACCTGACCGTCCAGAGCCCCAAAGGGCAGGGCGGCGGCTTGCTTATAGGCGTTCCAATCCACGGGTCTCGTTCCTGCGCTGCGCACCACCGCTAGCGCCGGGCGCTGTTGTGGCATTTCTATCCGTTCAGACTACCATCTGGCCCTGGCTTCGGAGCGGTGGGGGCGGTGGGCTAGAATTTCGTAACACCCAGCTCGATCATCCAGCTCGATCATCCAGCTCAACTTCATAAATATCCACGGTCTCAGCCTTGCCCTTGACCTGGACCCGATCCACGGGGCGCAGACGATAGCCGTGATCTGGGGGCAGCTCGGCGACGGTGTGATGGCTAACCAACAGGGACAGACCGTAGGTTTTGGTCAATCCTTCTAGGCGGGCCGCCAAGTTGACCGCATCGCCAATCACCGTGCTGTCCATGCGGGTCTTGCCGCCGACGGTGCCCAACATCAGCCCCCCGGTATTAATGCCGATGCCAATTCGGATCGGGGGTAGCCCCTGGGCCGCTCGCTGGAGATTGTAGCCTTGCAGGCGCTGGAGCATTTCGAGACCGCCCCGCAGGGCATCTTCAGCGCTGTGGGGAAAGATCGCCATGATCGCATCGCCGATGTATTTGTCGATAAAGCCTCGGTTGTTGAGGATGGCTTGCTCCATGGCGGAAAGGTAGCCATTGATGAATTGAAACGTCTCCGGAGGGGTCAGCTCCTCGGAGATTGAGGTGAAGCCGCGAATGTCCGAGAACAGCACGGACATATTGCCGCGAATGCTGTCTCCGAGCTGGACTTTGACGATGCTGTCCTTGGCCAATAGATCGAGGAATTGTCGCGGCACAAACCGTTCATAGGCGCGATTGAGGGTTGCCATTTGTCCATACAACCGGGCATTTTCAATCGAAATGGCAGCCTGGGCAGCGAGGATGTTGAGGACTTCAAGGCGATCGCGGCTGAACACCCCCGTAGCAATGCTGTTTTCCAGATAGATCAGCCCCAGCAGCTTGCCCTGGTTGAGCAGCGGCAGGCAGAGTAGGGAGCGGCTTTGGCTGGCTTGGATATAGGGATCTGAGGCAAACTGAGCTGAGGTCAGGGCATCGTCGAGGATGACAGCTTCCCGGCAGCGATAGACATAGTTGATCACGGTTTGGGGCAGGCCCACACAGTCGCCCACGGGTTGGGATTGCAAAACATCGACTTGGATGGGAACGGTGGCGGCATCCTGGGCGGGGGAGCGGCTGGCGGGAGGGAGGGTGTCTGCCTGGGGAGGGGAGGCCGGGTTGGCCAGGGTAATGCCGATCGCCTCCACCCGTAGCTCTCCCTGGTGCAGCAAGATCAAATAGCCCTGCTCAGCGCCCGTGTTCTTGAGCAGAATCTGGATAATCTGGGTCAGTAGGCTCTCCAGCACCATGGTGCCGGAGATGGATTGGGAGGCTTTGAGCACAGTGGCCAGATCCAGGTCGATGTCGCTCCCGCTGCTGGCGGCGGTGGTTTGGATCAGGGTGCTGGCTCGGCCAGTGCTGACGGGGCTGACCGAGCCAGGGGGAGCGGGGGAGCGATCGCCCACCAGGGAATACTGCTGTTCTAGCTGGGTGACCTTGGCCCAGGCCCCCCAGAGGCTGTAGGTGCGGTGGGCAGCGGAGCGGTAGATCTGGGAGATCGCCTGCCGACCCCATTGTCCATAGAAATCAGCCGCTCGCTCATTGGCCAGGGCCGCTTCACAGCGATAGCCCGCTGCATTGGCCAGGGCGATGGAATCGTCATAGGCTTCCATGGCGGCGAGGCGATCGCCCTGCTGGCGGTAGCATTCGGCCTGGACAAGGCGAGCCTTGTGGGCAAAGTTGGCCGGAGCCTGTTTGGCCCAGGTGGTCAGTTTAGCTTGGTTGGCTTCGACCCGCGCGGTGTTGGGCCGCCCTGGAAGCTGCTCTGGGGCAACGGCTAGGGCAATCAGGGAATCATAAAAATAGAACAGGCTGGCGCTGTAGGTGGCTGCAACGCTGGTGAGGTAAGCTTGGGCATGGTGAATCCAGCGTTCGGCCCGCGCCCAGTCTCCATAGAGGTAGGCGAGCCACGCCTTGTTGAAGTAGAGGTAGAACAGAGCGGTTTGATCTCCTGCCTGGCGATGCTGGGATTCTGCCAGTCGTTCATCGTACAGCTCGCCCCAGAGGCAGTCCATAGGGCAGTCGTCTTGACGGGTGTTTGGGCTAGCTAGGAGCTGGCGCACCAGTTGGTGGTACACCCGATGATAGTTCAGGGCCGTGGTTTGCTGGAGCTGCTCGATCGCCGCAGTGCATTGGGCCATGCGCAGGTCTAAACTAGGCAGATGCTGGCTGCTCCAGAAGCTGTGGAGACAGTGGACCGCGAGGCAGTAGGCTGCATATTCCCCATCGCCGGTTTCGAGGCCCCCTTCATAGGCCTGCCAGAGGGGCTCGATCGTCTCGGCCAGGGGCGATCGCCAATGGATCAAAAAGCTATAGACTATCTGCTCCGTGCGGGTGCGCACGCTTTGGGTCAGCCTCTGGCGGGCCGGCTCCCGCAGCAGCGCCAGCGCCAGTTGGCCAAAGTCACAGCCCAGGTCCGTCTCATCCGTGGCGGCACAGAGCAGCAGGCCATAGGTTGCATAGGCAAAAGGAGAGGTGGGGGCATTGCCCCAGGTGAGGGAGAGATTGACCTGGCGGCACACCAGCAGGGGAAACATCTCGGGCACCGCCTGGAAGGCTGCGGAAAAGCCACTGGCCAACAGGCGCAGGGCAGCCTGGGGTTCCGGCTGGATCATCGGCGGGAGCTGGACCAGGGATTGGGGGGTGCGGTTGCCCAAGCGCTGCTGGGTTTCGGCAATGGCGGCCTGGGCATCGGCGGCGTTGGGCCGGGTCGGGAAGGTGATCCCCAGGGGGGCGAGAAAGGCTTGGATACTGTGCCAGGCGGTGAGCTGCTGGTTGTTGGCCATGAACGTTTGCATCCGCAATTCATAGACCGGGGCCTGGTCAAGCAGACTGGTGGCATGGATCAGCACCTGGTCGATGTGATGGGCTTGGCGATCGCCCCCCCCAGGGCCGCGAGGCTGTGCAGCTCCAGGGTCAGCCCATAGTCCTGCTCCCAGGCATCCTCAAGCAGCAGGGCCAAACCCGCTTCAGCGTATTCCACAAGGGCGCTGTAGGCCATGGCTTGACGAGCTTGGCGGGCAGCTTGGAGATTGAGCTGGGCCACACAGCGGCGCTCGATCGGGTCAGTGAGCCCGGCGCTGCCCCGGTTGAAATGATCGATGAGTTCGAAGCTGCGATCGCCCCCCAAACCACATTCCTTACAGCTTTGGCGGGGGGAAGCACCTGGTATGACCGATCGATTCGTTTCACCACTGCCATTCTGTTCAGCACAATCGCCCTTGGAAATAAAACCCTGCTCCGGCTCCACTGCTTCCGCTGCCCCGATCGGATGCCGGGACTCCAGCGCGCTTGCTTGGGACTGCTGGAGCAGTTGACGGGCGATCGCCAGGTGGAATTTACTCCGATCCCCAGGGGAAATCAAGCTGTAGGCGGCCTGCTGGATGCGCCCATGCTCAAACCGAAACCAGCGCATAACTTCCACATCTTGGCTGCGGGCTTCTGCCTGGACGAGGCCAGCCTTCAGGGCTGGCTTGAGGCGCTGATAGCAATCCTGGAGCGAGCAGCCCTGGATCTGGGCCAAGACAGAGATGGAGAAGCGGGGGCCAAAGCAGGCCGCCTGGCAGAGGCTCGCTCGACTGACCTCTGGTAGCTGCTGAAGTTGCTGAAGCATCAGCTCCACCACATTGTCCGTGATGTGGAGCTGTCGGATGGGCTCCAGCTCCCAGGTCCAGCATTGGCGATCGCGATCAAAATTGAGCCAGTTGTTTTGGTAAAGCTGCTTGAGCAACTCATTGATAAAATAGGGATTGCCACCGGTTTTAGCCGTAATCAACTGGGCCAGGGGGACCACCTCGGCTGGGGCCACTTTCAAGCTATCAGCCAGCAGCTCCACCACCGCATCGCTGGAGCATGGCCCCAGCGGGAGCTGTTCCACCTGGACCTGGGCCTCGCCCAGCTGCGTGATCCACTGCTGGAGGGGGTGGCCTGGCTCCACTTCATTGTCCCGGTAGGCCCCCAGGACAAACAAGTTAGGAATCTGGCCCTGGCTGAGCAGGACTTCCAGCAGTTGCAGGCTGGCGGAATCCGCCCATTGCAAATTATCCAAAAACAGAGCCAGGGGATGTTCCGCTGGGCTGAGGGCCTGGATGAACTGGCGAAAGCTGTGGTGAAAACGTTGCTGACTGGCTTGATTGTCCAGCTGGGACAAGGGAGGCAGGTCACCCAGGATCAAACTCAGGTTGGGCAGCAGCGCCGCGATCGCCCCAGCATTCTGGCCCAGGGCCGCCTGGAGCGATCGCGCCAAAAATCTGAGTTTGATCTCCGGCTCCCCCAACAGTTGGTCAATCAACCCAGCCAGGGCATCCACCAGGGCCGCATAGGGAAGCTTGCGCTGGAGCTGATCGAACTTGCCTGAGATCAAGTGACCCTGGCGGGCTGTGATGGGCCGGTGGAGTTCGGCCACCAGCCGGGACTTGCCCATGCCACTCGGACCCGAAATCAACAGCAGTTGGCCCGGCGGCGCAGTGATGATGCCGAGGAGAGCTGGGTCAGCCAGCGCCAGGGCATGGCCCTGGCGCTGGCTGACCGTACCTGCAACAGTACTCGTAACAGCAGTCCTGACAATATTGGTACTGATATTGGTACTGATATTGGTACCGACATTGGTAGCGGCAAGACCCATCCTTGCCCCACCGTCGCCCGCAAAACTCATCGCCCGGTCAAAGCTCTCTAGCAGTTGGGCGACTTGGCGATCGCGTCCATAGAGCTGGCGGCGAATGGAGAACGATCGCACCGGTCCTGCTGCCCCAATTCAAACGTCTGCTCCAGCTCAAACGCCTGCCCCACCCCCGCAACCTGGTCCAGATCCAAGGCCCCATCCGGGGCAGCAGCCCGTCGGCTAGCCAGCCCCTGCTGCACCCGCCGCAGATCCGCCTGGAGCCCCCAGGCACTCTGGTAGCGATCCTCGGCATTCTTTGCCATCAGCTTCAGCACAATCGCCGCCAAGGCGGCTGGAATCTCAGGCCGCCACTGGCGAGGCGGCAAGGGCTTGCGGGCCAGATGACAATGGACCAGCTCCAACAGATCCTGGGTGGGATAGGGAAGATGACCAGTGAGCAGCTCATAAAAGCTAGCCCCCAGGGAATAAAAATCACTGCGATAATCCAAGCTGCGGTTCATGCGCCCGGTCTGTTCAGGCGACATATAGGCCAGCGTTCCCTCCAGTTGGCTGGGATGCTTGATACTGAGAACTTCCCGACTCAGTCGAGTGGAAATCTCAAAGTCAATCAGCTTGACTTCATCCGTTTCAGCGCTGTAGAGAATATTGGTGGGATTAATGTCCTTGTGGATGACATTGCAGCTATGAATCTCAGCCAGGGTGCCCGCAATCTCGATCGCCAGCTCCAGAAAAAAACCGATCTCCAACGGTTTAGGCAACTGGGCCAAGGCCTGCCCGCCAAAGTCCTCCAGGACCAGCACAGGCAAATGCTCGGCAGATTCCAGCCCGTAGCTGCGAATCACCCCCGGTAAATCGAGATCAACCAGCAAGGCATGTTCCCGCTGCAAGCTACGCAAATCTCGCAGGGCGCTGGTGGTGATCGCAGGGGCTTTGAGAATAACAGGACGGGCATCAGCTTCGCGAACCCCCCGGTAGACGCGCGAGCGCCTACCAAAGCGCAGCGTGGCAAGGATTAGATAGCCAGGAAGGTTCAGCTCTCCAAAAGGGTCAACCATGGGCAACAGGGATAGGCAATCTTACCTCAGCACCCATTTTCCCTGGAAGTCGCACATTTTCGCCGCCCAATGGACACCTTTGCAACATCTGGCCTAAGTCAGGTCGGGGCACAGCAGCGGAAGTTCAACAGTTTGTCGCAAAGGGCC
>JAAUQQ010000480.1 GCA_012032745.1 Synechococcales cyanobacterium RM1_1_8 | reverse complement strand
ATCGGGGGCGTCGCCATAATCCGTTGGCAATGGGCCAATACAAAGGGCATGGTTACAGTTGCCGGGGTTGGGTCTTCTTTACCCGCTGCATCGATCGCTCCATAGGTAAAGCTGACCGTAATCGCCCCATCATTGGGATCCAGTTTCAACAGCGTTGGGTCATAACTCGTAATCACTTGGCCTGCCGTTACCGCAACATTGTTATAGGTCAATGTGCCATTGGCCGGCAACGTCACGATCTTGAAGCTTTTACCACTACCCAATGCGCCATCTTCTGGGTCAGTGCCTGCCAAGGTCGGCACCTGCACCGTGGTGGTGCCACCCGGATTAGTTTGGGCTGCGGGACTCAATGCAGTGGTGTCAGGAAGTCGTTCGATGCCAAAGTTAATGCCAGTTACATTGACTGCCGCCACCGTGATCGCAGTACTGCCATTGACTGAACCATCGCTAGCACCACTGCCTTCTCCCGTATTCACCCAGCTACTCGGCAAGCTCACACTTGGTGCCGTTGCGCCTTGAACTCCAGCCGTAGTGCTGAGCGAAACGGTATAGGCCCCAGCCCCAATGCCCAAAAATGAATAGGTGCCATTCGCTGCAACGGTCGTACTCGCAACAACTTTCCCAGTCCCATCTACTAAATTCGCAAATAAGCCACCGGCATTAGTACCGGTGCCATTGATACTGCTATCGGTGAGTCCATTGGCATCATTAAGCACGGAGCCGGAAATGGTCACAGGTTTAGCGATCGAGGTGCCGCCAAACAAAAATACATCGCCGCCGAACCAGTCCGTTGTGCCAGCATCTCCCCTCACATAGGTTCGAAAGGTCAGCGTGGTGATGTTCGTGCCCGAAAACTTAACACTGCCACAGGCCGCTCCCGTTGAACAGGTTGCTGTAATGGTTGTGGCGTTATTGAGGATTTGATTTCCCGTCACGTTTAAGAATGTCGAACCCGATAGCTTCGTGGCTGTAACCCCTGGCGTCGCCAGCTCAAACTCTGCCGTATGGCCGTGGGGTGTCAATCCGCTGGTAGATGAAAATCCCCCCATGCCCGTCATGTGGATGACCGGATTCGAGACAGGGCGACTGAAGGTGAGGGTAATATCGCCATAATAATACCTGGCATTTCTGGGCTTTCCAGCGAGGGCATCAACGGCAGCGAATAGTTCAAATGCGTAGTTGTCATTGCCTGACCCTCCAGTCCCCGTAGGCCCGTTGGGATTTGAGGTAAACATATTGTCGATGGGTGAACCATAAAAGTTCATCTTATTGAAGACCGAGGTTGTTCCCCCAGATAGCGCACCTAAAGTCAGCCCATTCGGGTACTGCTGATTCGAGACGCTAATGCTGATGGAGATGTTCGGCGTATAGGGCACAAAGGTGCTGCCCGTTGTATTCTCCAGCAGCATTGCGGGGCCAGCGCTGGTGGCTGGACCATTGGGTGGGTTGGGGTAGCTGCCTGCTGAAAACTCCAAGTCTCCGGCCAGGGCCGCTGTCGGCGTGAGCATCTCCGCCAGGGCATAGTTTGCCGCGATTCCGCCAGACAGTAGCAATAGGGCTAAGAGCTGATGCTTTACCGCGATTGGATGCTTTGGCATGAGTTGTTGCCAAGTCATTTGAGATCTGCTCATGGCGGGAAATTCTTTGTTCTCCAAGGCCTCGTTAAGGGAGAGGGGTCTAATGCTTGAAGGGGCTTGCATGGGGAGACCTTGCTGGATTTTACAGGGAACTATTTATCGTGCAGGCAAGAGGTTTTGCCGACATTTTAATTAGAGGTGTTGCTTCGGAATTGCATCCTTTAATGTGGATGGAAGCCCTATCTTTGTCGGGAGTAGGTTCAGTAAATCGACCGCTGTTGTGCTATCTTTCTTGGCTTTTTTCAGAGACAAGCCATATCTACTGCTCTTCTATAGCCTGGCTGAGGGCAATAAAATATTCATCAGGGAATAGCGAGAGTTTTGATTGCTTCGAGTCAGTGTAAGTTCCTGATTCGCTGCTGTTCCCATTTCCGTAGACCCACTTGCCCTATGGGGATAGGTACTCCGTATCAGCAAGCTTGACGCTCAAAAAGCGGATTGCAAATGTCGATACCCATGGCTGCGGTCGAGGCTGAGCGGATCTACGGCTAAAGCCTTGAAGGGATTGCCTGGCCTATGCTGGGGCTTGATCTGCCTGTCGGCTAGTCCTGTTGTGGCCTTGCTGGGAGACCGTTGAAGCCTGGGCTTGCCGACTGAAGATTCTACTAGATCTTACGGGGATGGCGATCGCTAATTTACGGGGAACGCCTGCCCCCATTCACCCAGCTCCACACAACCTGGCAAAGAACGGTAGAGGTGAACCCACCTTTCCTGGATAGCGCTGTCACCCCTCTTTCCGTCGGTGTGACCTCAAGGCTAACTTGGCTGAAGGGCAATTCTATAGGCATGCCCGCAGCCTCGTTCTACGGTGAATTACGCAGTCATTTCCAGGTTCTGCGTAGGGCTGAAGTGAGCCGCTGTGCTCTTGGAACGCTCCGGAACAGCCCTGATTTTGGCTAGCGCCTTGGCTGTTTGTCATTAATTTTATTCTCCCAAAGGCTCTCTACAAAGGCCCTTGCACGTTTTTGATTTTTGCACTCTTCCCTGTCCCCCGATGGGATTTTGGCACAGCAGCCGAGCGTTGCTGCCAGGCTCAATACCCCACAGTATTACGGTTTCTCGAATATTCTTTACCCGTAATCTGTCGGGTAATTTTTTTGATGATCTTCCGTGAATCTCATCTGGAAGCGACTCAATCTGAGCGCCATGATTGGCACAGGTGATAGAAGTCAGATGGCGAAATTTAAGCAGACAAAGATTCTGATAAGGCAGGGATCTTTGAGTTTGCCTATCTGCATCGGATCTCACTCAGACATGAGAACAGTGGTGCAAGTTCGGTAAGCTTTTCTTCCCTGTAGGAAAGTCTTGAAGCGAACCGGCACCGATGGCTTAATCGCCAACTAGTACCGTAAGGCGGGAGTCTCCAGACTAGCTTTAGCCGCCCTCATTCCCCAGCCCCTTCTCCCATAAAAGGAGAAGGGGAGCCGGATCGGAGCCCCTCTCCCGCCCTGGGATA
>JAAUQQ010000078.1 GCA_012032745.1 Synechococcales cyanobacterium RM1_1_8 | reverse complement strand
TTATCTAGTCTTAGGATTCCAGAATTTGACGTTGAAATACAGCCTCTTAAGATTTATTTAATATTGCTCCCAGGCGACAGGTATTCTGTGTGGCAGAAAAACGTTTTTGTTAATTTTTTAGAACCATTTAACCAAAGCGAATTGGTTCGTGGCTAAGTGCCCAACTCAGTCAATTCTTTGGCCCCGAAATATTACAACCTCCGGCTCCCCTTCTCCATTTATGGAGAAGGGGTTGGGGAATGAGGTTGGCTCAAGCCAGCCCAGGAACTTCCGCCGCCCTAGCGTACTAGCTAATAAACGCGCCAATCAGCCGAAAGAAGCGAACTTCCAGCTTGCGCAGCAGATGACGTCGGGGGCGATCGCCAGGATTGACCATGGGCTCCACCATGACGGTGTACATGCCCAGGCGGTTGCCAGCAATCACATCGGTGAACAGGCGATCGCCCACCATGGCAACCTGCTGGGCGGGCAGGCCCATAGAGTCCGCCGCCTGGCGAAGCTTGCGCCGAGAGGGCTTACCGGCTCCCCAGAGATAGGGCAACTGCAAGTCATCACCAATTTGGGCAATGCGGGGCTGATTGAGGTTGTTGCTCACCAGCAAATTTGGAGCTGGGGGCGCAGGGTTTCAATCCATTGGCGCAACTCGACGGAAATCTGGCGTGAGTGCATGGAGACCAGGGTGTCATCCACATCCAAGATTAGGCCCGCAATGCCCTGGCGCTGGAGCTGCTCCAGGCTGAGGCTGAGGACATTGCCCCCCAGCACCAGATCAGGCTGGACGAGGTTGCGCAGGTGAATCATGAGTCAGTGGGTTGGGCAGCCTTTTCCTTGGCAGCATCGCGGGCATCGTGGATTTGATCCTGAGCGGCGAGATGGTCTTCAAAGGTACGGCTAAAAACGTGGGTGCCATCATAGCGTGCCACATAGAACAGGAAGTCTGTGTCTTCTGGATCGAGGGCGGCTTCGAGGCTGCGCAGGCCGGGGCTGGCGATGGGAGTGGGGGGCAGGCCGGGGTTGAGGTAGGAGTTGTAGGGCGAGGGCGTGCCCACCTCGGCGAAGGTGAGGGGCTGATCGGGGGTTTGGGTAATGCCCAGGCCGTATTCCACAGTGGGGTCCACTTCCAGGTTTTTGCCAATGCGTAGGCGGTGGGACAGAACCCCTGCAATCAGCTTGCGCTCATCGGGCACGACCGCTTCTTTCTCGACGATGCTGGAGAATGTCACCCAATCCTTGAGGCTCCAGCTCGTGTTGGCTTTTTGGTAGGTGGGGAGGGCCTGTTGCTCAAACTGGCTGAGCATGGTCGCAATCACGGCATCGGGGGTGAGCTGGCTGTGGTCCACCTGGTAGGTGTCGGGGTAGAGGTAGCCTTCCAGGTGGGGCAGGTTCGGGGGCAGCCAGACAAAGCGATCGCGGGGAATCCGCTGGGAGGCATCGATAAAGTCTTGGGCCGTAAAAAATCCCTGGGCTTCAAAGTAGGCGGCCATCTGGCGAATGTTCCAGCCTTCGGGAATGGTGAACCGCGCTTGGATCACATCCCCTTCGCGGATGCTGCGATCGAGCTCCACCAGACTCTGGGTCGGAGATAGCTGATAGACGCCCGCCTGGAATTCCCCTTGCTCTTGGCCCAGGGTTAGGCCCAGCTTTTGACGTAGGGAATGCCACTTGAGCCAGAGATCCCAGGCGGCGCTGGAGCGCAGCAGCCCGGCGGCCTGGAGCTGTTGGCCAATCTGTCCCGCCGAAGTGCCGGGAGCAATTTCGAGCTGCACCTCCGAGGGGGAGTCGGTTTGGGCTTGGACCGGGGCACTGGCCCAGCTCCACCAGCGCCAACTCTGCCAGCCCGTCAGGCCCATGACGGCCAGCAGCAGCAGACCGTAGAGCGATCGCTTGGAAAAACGAGATTCAGACATGACGCCACGGAGGAATAGTTTGAACGGAGGGGCGAGGGCAAACATCATGCAGTTAAGCATAAGGATTGAGGTTCGCCTACCGTTTGCCCGGATGGGGTGCGCATAACAGAACACATTCTGGCCGGGCGGATTCTGGCGGGGCCAGCACCACTGTGACCTAGCCTTCACCCGAGAGGTCGAATTCCTGGGAGACGGCTTCATTGAGCAGAGGTTCCACAGCTTCCATGGCTTCTAGGGAAAGCAGCTTGGGCTTGCCATCTTCCAGCAGGGTCCAAAAGGCGAAGGGAGGCTTGATCGGCGTATAGATTTCATACTCGCAATCGTCGTGGAAAAAATGGGCCAGGAGTTGGTACTCATCGAACTCCATGTCTTCATCGTCATCTAAGTCTTCCGGCTCCAGGTCTTCCGGCTCCAGCGAACCATCCCGGCGATGGGGTAGGCCGTTGGCAGCGCTGGGGCCGCTGCCAGCGGCCCCACCATTGCGTTCAGCCTCGTCTTCATCCTCCTCTAGCTCGGGCAGATCGCCTTCCACGGTCCAGGTGACAGCGGTTTCCAGCAGGGTCAGGTTCTGCTCCGACAAGACGGCCCTGGCTGTGGGCAGCAGGGGCTGGAGTTCTTCATCGTCTTCCAAAATGGTTGGCTCATCGTCATCTTCCCCCCAGGCGAAGATCATCACCGGCGCATCGACGGGCTGGAGAAGGCCGTAGGTCTTTCCATCTAGGTCCAGAGAATATTCCAGGTGGCAGAAGAGCGATCGCCCATTGTCATCCTCAAGCCAAACTGTTGGAACATCCGCCATACCTATTGTTCTCCATTGCGACTGGCCAGCCCTGGTGCTGGTGCCAACTGCGATGCTGGAGTGGCCCAGGGGTCACAATGGAGCCTGGGCCGAATCTTGGATTGGGGCTTGCTGGGAGGCTCGGTTGCGCTCCGCCCGCTGGGCATCCAGCCATCGCTGCAAAATAATAGCAGCCGCCTTGCGATCAATGAGCCCTTTATTTTCAGACAGGGGCGCTCCCTCAGCCCGCAGCAGCTCCTCCGCCTGGACCGAGGAGAGCCGCTCATCCACGTAGATCAGGGGCAAATCCAGGGCCTGAGCTAGGCGCTCGGCATATTTCTGGGTGTGGTGGGCCTGGTGGCCCAGTTCGCCATTCATCGAATAGGGCAGGCCCACCACGAGGGTGTCCACCTGGCGCGCTTGGGCGATCGCCCGCAAAAACGCCACATCTTCCCCAAAGGAATGGCGATGGCGATACAGCGTATCCAGGCCCGTGGCAATCAAGCCCGTGCCATCACAGCCCGCAATGCCCACCCGGCGGCGACCAATGTCCAGGCCTAGGGCTGAGATCCGGGCCATGGCAGGTAGTTATTCTCCTGGGTCGGGTTGAAATTGGGATAGTCCCAGCGGTCCCAGGCTTGGCTTTCGAGGGAAATCCGGCCCGGTATGGGCTGGCGCTTTTGCAAGCCCTGGAGCATCTCGGCAATTTGCAGATTCTCGAAGGAGACCCCTCGGGTTTCCCGCAGCTTGTGCCAGACCGAACGGGACAGCAACAGCCGGTGCTCCACCCGCTCCGCCTGGACCTGCTCAAAGCATTGCTCCCGCTCGGGCTGGTAGTCCGCCGAGACCAATTGCAGAGGCAAAGCCGGATAGCCGCTCAACAGACCGGCCATGTGGGCCAACAGCTCTGGGTACAGCCAGGTGTAGGCGGGGTGAACCGTGAGTTCCGCCTGGTGGCCAGACCACTGGGCCTGGGGCTGATCGCGGGCGGCTTCGCTGCTGCGGGAGCGGGTCAGTTTGATGTAGCCGATGGCAGCCTTGCGCTGGGGCTCAAAGACATAGGCGCTGATGGTATCTCGATCTTGGAACCGGCGATGGATGCTCCTCAGCAGGGAGCCCCCCAGGCTGGTGCGAAAATCCTGGACGTGGCGATCGAACACCTGGCGCAGCAGGGGCGGCATGGAAACCGTGTCCAACTGGTAGAGCAGGGGGGCATCGGCATTGCTGACGGGCATGAGGTTGGGGAGCTGGGGCGATCGCTGGGCCAGCTCCTGCAACTGCTCTGGGGCGATCTGCCAATGGGTGATCTGGGCCAAGGGCTGAAAACCACCCTGTCGGTACAGCGCCAGGGTGGCCTCATCGGAGACATCCACCTCGCTCACCCAGGTCCGAGCCTCCCAGACCGCCTCCAGACAGTGGCGCAGGAGCTTGTCACCCACATCGGCAGCCAGGCTTAGCTGGGCCGCACTGGCCTGGCCCCCCCGAGCCACCACCCGTTGAATCTGCCAGGTGCTGCGGCTGCGGTTGATCGGGGCGGCCTGGAGCAAGCCATTGAGCTGGCGCGACTGCTCGACCACCCAGAGGCTGGGCACGTTTGCCAGGCCTTGGGGAACCAGCCCAGCAGCTTTAGCGGCCCGTACCAACGCCGCAGCCAGAGGGCCAGGGCCTGGCCAATTTCTGGATTTTGTCCACCGATCTGGGCCGTTTCCACAAGACCGCTCAAACCATCCAAATCGCGGTATTGGAGAGAACGGATCTGCTGTGGACTGTCGTTCGGGGTAGAAAGCGCCATGGGGATTCGCCAACCTGTTCTATCGACGATGGTCTTTGAGCTGGGAGGGAGGGGCTTTGGGCTTAAGGGAACTTGGAATTGAGCTTGGGATGATCTTGGAATTGAGTTTGGGAAGAACTTGGGGCCTGGGTGACGGGCCGCTCGAACGCCGCTGCCTCTAGGGCCAGCTCGCCTCGCCATCATCATAGCTTGCCTGCCCAGCCAGCGCCCAGCCAGCCTCCCCTGAATCCCCTAAGCATCCAGACAAGCCTACCCTAAGCGCTCCGTCCAGCGCTCTTGGCAGCTCCTTGACCGGCCCCAGCACCAGCACCAGCTTTGAGGGGCCGCAGCAGCACCACGGGGGTCTGTTCATCGGCATTGCCCGCTGGGTTGCTGCGCAGGGCATCTTCCAAAAACTGCTGGGAAACGCCCGTAGTGGAGGCCAAAATCTTCACCCGGCGCAGGTCATTGACATCGACGATCGCACAGGGCAAGCCCGTCTCCCGCTTAATCTCATCCACGACGGCCTGGGGATCCTCCGGCCCCAGCACGATAAATTGCTCATAGGGCGGCAGCGTCCCCGTCACATCATCGATCAACCGAGCCTGCTCCCCGGCCAATTGATAGAAGCCGCCGCGATGGCCGAACATCCGCGCGATCGACCCCAGCACAAAGGCCGCCGCCACCCGCCAAGGGCCGGAAATATCCACCAGGGTCTGCATTCCCACGGCGGTGGCCAAACTAGAGGTGGGATGGAAGTAGTAGCAGATCCGCCGAGCCAGCCAGCCGGGTTTGACCTCGGAGGGGTGGCGCATCCGACCCTGCATGATGGCGATCGGGGTCTCGCCGATGGTCAGCACATCCCCCGGCTTGGCATGGGGCATGACATAGCGCTTGACCACTTCCACGGGCTTATCCAGGGGGGTTAGCAGGTGGGTTTTGACACAGAGCATCTCCGCACCATCCCGCTGCTGCCAGGGGCTGGAGTCTTCGATCGTGGGGAAATGCAGCGGAATAATCACATGGCGAACTTTGGGAATGCGTCCTCCCGGCCCGTAGGTGACATAGTTGACCTTGACCCAGGCGGATTGGAGCTGGCTCAGGTCTGCTCCGGTGATGTCGAGGGTGATCTTGAGGCGAGTAGTCTTGCCCACCTTGACGATGTAGGCAAACCAATAGTCATCTGGGCGGGCCGGTTCATCCCGGTGCTGGGGCGTCACCACCGTGGACCATTCCAGACCTGCGAGGCTGCCCTTGGAGAGGAGCTTGGTTTCTGCCCACAGCTCCGGCACCATGATCTCCAGGCTTTTGGTGTGGTTGCGCAGTTCCAAATCGCCCACCAGGCGGTAGTGCTGGGGGTCTGCGGCTTCGATTTGCCAGTCTCCTGGAGTGAGGTCCAGGGCGTTGCCAGGACGACGGCGGTACTGGGCTTCCAGGGCCAGGGCCACGGCTCCGACTGCAACAGCTCCGATACCCAGCGTTCCTAAAACTACACCCATTGCCCCTCACGGTTGATTTCGCAGCTTATTAAAAGGCAATTTGGCCGCACTGTCACCCGCTTCCAGTTCTCTTGTTTTTGGGGGGAGCTCACCGGGAGACAGCTTGAAAGGCAGCGGGCCGGTGGATTGCCTGGGCAGAAGGCTCTAGGGGAAAAGTTATTTTACAAAACTTAAAAATTACCCCAAACTGTAGAGGTAAAATCCCATATTTTCCAGGGCTTTAGCTGATTTTGAATCGGCTCTCGTGGATCGGCTCTCGTGAATTGGTTGTAATGAATTGGTTGTAATGAAGCGGCGGTATCAGGGCAGGCTTATGAAGCGAATCTTGAAGTTAGAACGGTTGATGTTGGCGGGCCATGGTTTGGCCATGGTGTTCGGCTTGGCGGGCTTGGTGTTGGTGCTGCCCCACCCCGAATTTGTGCTGGGGCTGCCCACCCTGGGCCAGCGGGCATTTGGCTGGAGTCTGGCCGGGGGCGGGGTGGGCTATATGGTGATGGCGGCGATCGCTGTCTCCTGCTACGCCTACCGCCTGGTGGGGCTGCGGCGCTGGCTGAGCTTCATGCTGCCAGCCCTAGGCCTGTCTCTAGGCGCAGAGCTTTTGGGCACCAGCACGGGCTTTCCCTTCGGTGAATACCGCTACCTCAGCGGCCTGGGCTACAAAATCGCCGGGCTGGTTCCCTTCACGATTCCCCTGTCCTGGTACTACCTGGGCTTCTCGGTTTATGTGTTGGCGGGGGCGGGCCTGGAGGGCTGGGCCCAGCGCCGGGGCAGCCGCGCCGTTCCCGGCTGGGGACGCTTGCTGTTGACCCTGGCCCTGGCCACGGTGATGCTGACAGCCTGGGATTTTGTCCTGGATCCGGCCATGAGCCAGGCCCCGATGAAGTTTTGGGAGTTTTTGGAAGCGGGCTCATTCTTCGGGATGCCCTACCGCAACATCAGCGGCTGGCTGGCCACGGGGGCGCTGTTCATGGGCGTTGCTTCCCTGCTCTGGGGCAAGGAGCCCCTGCGGCTGAGCCGGTCTGAACTGACGTTGCCCCTGGCGATTTATTTGTTGAACGTGGCCTTTGGCGCGGTGATTACCCTGGCGCAATTGGACCATCAGTTTTTGCTGCCCGCCAGCTTGGCCTTGGTGGGGGGCGTGCTGCCTGCGCTGCTGCTGTGGTGGGCGGCGATCCCGGCCCAGGATCAAGCGGCGATCGCCGCCGCTGCCATCAAAGATGCGGTGGCGATCGCCCGCTGACCAGGCCCTGGAGGACAGCCTTGCCCAGGGCGGCCTCTCCCAGGACAGCCCTGCGCCGCCGCCCGCCGCTGGTCGCCTCGATTCAGCCCTAGAGGCTGGACGTTAGTCGATGTCTTTCCTGTGGATTTTGGGCGCTGGGCTGCCCCCGGTCTCCGTCGGCCATGGCGCTGCCTTCTGGAATAGTGCTGCTGTCTGGAATGGCGCTGCCCTGGTGCTGCTGCTGCTCCAGCTCCCAGCCACGGCCCTGCTGCTGTCGCGTTTGCTCCAGGGGCCAACTCGGCGCAAGCCCCTCCAACCCCGCGTTGCTCGGGCCAGCGCCAGCCCGGCCAGCCCCGAGCTGGCGGGCCAGGTCTCAGTGATTGTGCCCACCCTGAACGAAGTCAACCGCCTCCAGCCCTGCCTCGATGGCCTCCGCCCCCAGGGCGCTGAGCTGCGGGAGGTGCTGGTGGTGGACAGCCGCTCCCAGGATGGCACCCCCGCCTTGGTGGAGGCGGCCCAGGCCCTGGATCCCCGGCTGCGGCTGATCACCGATGATCCTTTGCCCTCGGGTTGGGTCGGCCGCCCCTGGGCGCTCCACACGGGCTTTTTGTGCAGCAGCCCGGAGAGTCGCTGGCTGTTGGGCATCGATGCGGACACCCAGCCCCACCCCCAACTGGTTGCCAGCCTGGTGGCCGAGGTCGAGGCCGCAGGTTATGACCTGGTTTCCCTGGCCCCGCGCTTCATTCTCAAATCGGCGGGGGAGTGGTGGCTCCAGCCAGCGCTGTTGTTGACGTTGGTCTATCGGTTTGGCCCGGCAGGGGGCGGCAATGGGGCCGATCGCGTCATGGCCAACGGTCAGTGCTTTTTGATTCGGCGATCGCTGCTCACCCAGCTCAACGGCTACCACAGCGCCCGCGATTCCTTTTGCGATGATGTCACCCTGGCCCGCAATGCAGCGGCGGCGGGGGCCAAGGTGGGCTTTTGGGATGGCTCCGGGCTGATCAAAGTGCGCATGTATGAAGGCTTTCGCGAAACCTGGCGAGAGTGGGGCCGCTCCCTCGACCTCAAGGATGCAGCCCAGGGAGGCCAGGTCTGGGGCGATTGGGCCTTGCTGCTGCTGGTCCAGGGGCTGCCGTTGCCGCTGCTGTTGCTGGGTTTGGGCGCTTGGCGGGCGGGCGGGCTGCTCTTCTGGCCCCTGGCGCTGCTGCTGGGGCTGAATGGGGGGTTGCTCCTGGCGCGGCTGGGGATTTTGGGGGCGATCGCGGCGTCCTATGACTTCAGCCAATCGGAACGGCTGTGGCATGGACTGCCAGTATTTGGCCGATTGCCCGCCAGCGTCCTGTTTTGGCTCTCGCCCCTGGCCGATGGGCTGGCCGTGGTGCGAATCTTGCGATCGTCCCTGGCCCGCCCAACCCAATGGCGGGGCCGCCAATATCTGCAACGCCCATAAACGCCAGTCAGCCCCAGTTCAGCCCCAGTACCGTATCTATTTCACGTTTTCCATCCTCAGTTTCTCCCCGACCCGCTGTTGCTACTCCAGAAGTACCTGGGCATAACTAACCCAAGAGCCGGGATTTGAGCGCCGGGATTTGAGCGCCGGGACTTGAGCACCGAGTAACAGCCAGGGGCAATCTCCACCGTGAATCCGGATCCCAGCATCTGGCTCGGTTTTGTGTAGAGATCCAGTCGCGCGGGAACATCGAGGATCGGGTATGAGATTGATCGACTACAGCCCCAATATCACCATCATTGCCCACCGGGAAGACACCTCACGCCTCGTGGCAGCCCTGGAGCAGGAAGGCTTTTGCTGCACGGTGCAGCGCCAAACCCACAGCCCCGACCAGGCCAACTTTGCCCGCAGCTACCTCTGCTTCTTGAACCACGTCCAGGCTTGGCAACAGGTGCTGGACCAGCAACAGCCCCGCATCATCATCGAGGCGGACTTTGTTCCCGTGCGGGGGATGGGCCAATTACCCCTGCCCTTTGATGCCAGCCAGGACGATGTCGGCCTGGCCTGGCTCTACACCTGCGCCGCCCAGATCTACAACATCTCGCCCCAGGGCCATGCCCAGGGCTATTCCAGCAGCATGGTGGCCTACCTGATGACGCCCCGCGCCGTGCCCCCCCTGTTGGCCCTCCATGCCGCCATTGGCCAGAACCCCGGCCCGGAGCATTACTATCCCTGGGATTCGGACCTGGATAAAACGCTCCTGGCCCAGGGATTGCGCAACTACATCCCCTTTCGCAACTATGGCGAACATGGAAGCGACAGCCCCAACCCCGAACATCAGCGCTGGGGCCTGGGCCGCACCCACCGCGCCGATGTGCTCTATGGTCCCCTCGCCTTTGAGCCCGCCTATGGGGCCTCGGAGGGCTTTTGGCTGACGCGGTTTTGGGGCCGGGTCAGGGGGCTGGGGCGGCTGGGGCTGGGGCGCTTTGTCCGGCCCCAGGTGTTGCGGAACGCCCAAGTGCCCCTGAGGCTGGTGAGCTTTGCCCTGCGGCGCAGCTCAGCTTGCGGCTGTGATGGGATGGGTTAGGCATGGATTGGGTTGGGGATGAATAACCCAATCCACAAGCGGGACCGGCACAGGGCAAAATAATAGCCGTGGACTCCGGCTGGTTGCGATTAGGCCCATTGGCCTCGCAGCGCTCCGGTTAACAGAGGCGAGGGGATATGGGAAAACGGAACTGGGTCGAACCGGGCGATCGCCGATCTGGCCGGGGGCGATCGCGGCCTCGTCTGCTGGGCTGCACTGCGCTGCTGCTCCTGCTAACCGCCTGTTCCCGCAGCGCCCTGGAGCAGGCCTTTGCCCCAGACCCCAGCCTGATCAACCCCGGCGACAATGGGGCGGGCGCGGGCGCTGCACCCACTGGCCCTGCTGAAGTCACGGATCCTGCAGTCACGGATCCTGCTGGCCCTGCTCAACCCAGCCCTAGCCCCAGCACCGCACCGGGCGGGGGCAGCGCGGCCCGCCCCGAAACAGCCTCGCCTAGCCCCCGCCCCACAACGACGGCCAGCAACGGCCCAGAGAGACCGAGCCAGGCTGTTGGCGATCGGAACCAGCCCAGCGAAGCCGTCGCTGGGAGCGGCGCTGAGGCTGCTCCGCCGGAGCTGCAAGCAGCGGTGGCCGAAGTCTTGGCCCTGGGGGTGCTGACTTCGGCAGATGGCACGGCAGGGGAGGGAGGCTTTATGGCGAATCAGCCGGTCAGTCGGGGCCAGTTTGCCCAGTGGCTGTTGGAGGTGAACAATGCGGTCCATGGCGATCGCCCCGCCCTCCAGGTCCGCTCCGCGACAAACAGTGAGCCCCTGTTTAGAGATGTATCCACAACCCAACCCAACTATGCTGCTATCCAGGGTCTGGCGGAAGCGGGCATCCTGCCCAGCAGCCTCTCCGGAGCCCAGGAACAGATCAACTTTCGGCCCGATGCTCCCCTGACCCGCGAAGATCTGCTGCTGTGGAAGGTGCCCCTCGACCTTCGCCAAACCCTGCCCGCCAGTGACCTTACGGCAGTCAAGGAAGCCTGGGGCTTCCAGGATGCCAGCAAGATCAGTAGCCCAGCCCTAAGGGCTGTGTTGGCGGATTATTCCAATGGCGATCAGGCGGTGATTCGGCGAGTATTTGGCTATACAACACTGCTACAACCCCAAAAGCCCGTCACCCAAGCCGAAGCCGCCGCCGCGCTGGCATATTTCGGCAGCAGCGGCCAGGGCATCAGCGCCGGAGATGTATCACCATCCAATGAGCAACAGCCTGAATGACTTTCCCCATGCAACAACGACTAGTAGTCTGGGGCGTAAGTTTTGCTCCCCTCACCCCAACCCCTCTCCCACAGGGGGAGAAGGGCTCCGGTCCGGCTCCCCTTCTACCCCCACAAACCAACAGCGGGGAGTAAGGGGCTGGGGGATGAGGGTGGCTCAAGCTGGGCTAAGAACTTCCGCCCTGCTGTACTAGGGGGCTTCCAGAGATCCAATCATCCGGTTTTTTGCACGGTGGGGATTAACCGCCGTTCATCCCAGCTAGACCGAGCCCAGGGCTGGGCTGGGCGTTCAGCGGAACGCCCCTACAGTCCAACGATGCTGACTCATCGAATTGCTCGATAGACCTCACCCATCAAAAACAGCACCACAATAACCCGATGGGTCGGCTCCACAATCCAATCCACAGGCCCAATCCACAGGCCCAATCCACAGCCTTAAAACGCTGACATTGAGTCATTCACAAGCTTGGCCTGAACCTGGGCCGCTGCCTGCTCTGGCTGTCCCCCATTGGGGAAAATCAAAATGCTATCGACTTGCTCATCCTCCGCGAGCTGTTTGAGACGGTCGAGCTGGTTGTCAGCGATCGCCACCCCATCAAACGCCCGCACATAGCCCAACTCCGCCTCAAAATTTGCATCGTTATAGACCTGAATAAACACACGGTCCACCGGCCAATTTTCCCAATCTGCTGCGAAATAGCGCTTTGCCCAATAGGGATTGTGATGGCAAAGATCAAAGCTAACATTGGGATTAGCCCGCTTCATTTGGGTCGCCATTTCCTGAACAAACTTCGTCAAATGGGCGGTGCGATCTACCTGCCCCGGCAGCTCGGCATGGTAGCCCAGATAGTCATCCCACTGCACCGCATCGATCTCTGGATAGCGTTGGACAAACTCAGCGACGATGTCTTTGAAAAAGGTGGCCACCTCCGGTATATCCATATCCAAAACGTAGTGATCCACCTTGCTGTAGGTCTTATCCACCCCAGGCACGAGCCATTTCTGGGAGACTGCGAGGTCGTAGATGGGACTATTCTTATCGATTTTGATGCCCTTTTCAAAATAGGCATGGACCTCCATATCCTGTTTTTGGGCTTCATCGATCATCCAGTCCAGCCAGGGCTCGCGGAACAGGTTGGGGCAACTCTCGAAGCCCAGGGTTTGAAGCATCACCTTACTTTTGTACATGGTGCAGCCATTGCCCCAAACTCCGTGGATGATCGTGTTGAAGCCTTTGCTTTTGTAATAGCGAACGCGATCGCGAATCACTTGCTCACTGGCATTATTGGTCGCCTGGTAGCGGCTGAGGTAAATGCCGCGAATCTGTTTCTGTTCCCAGGGGGTTGGGGGCTTGGAGGTCTTTGGGTTGGAAGCTGGAGCAGCGGCGATCGCCGATGGTACATCAGCCATGGGTGGGGCAGGAGTTGCTTCGGGAACTGGTGCCCGGCTGGCGACAACCACGGCGACAGGAGGCGGTTCCGCCATGGGAGGTGGCGTGAACACAGGCTCCATGACTGCGGCGGGAACGGGGGCGGGCATCGGGGGCAGATCAGCCTCAGCCCCGGTAACTTTACCCATGAGAGTCTGGGCTTGGGCGAGAAGCTGCTGCCCCCCGGCCCTGTCAATCAGCAGGCTGGCATAGCCCTGCTGAACCGCAAACCAGCCCCCAGCAAGCAACAGCAGCAACGGAAAAATCGGTATACTGGCGCAGCCACAGCCCTGTTTCTCAGTCTCAGTCTTAGCCATGTTGATTTTAGGTAATGATATTTCCCTCAGTTCCAGATACAGTTTGGCAGTCCTCTGCTCCGCAAAGGCGAGCCTTTTGGGTGTAAATCACCTTGCCAAGTCATTTTGCGACAAGTCTATTGCCTTTGTAGGGCAGGTTGCTGGGCTGGTGGTGGGCAGCTTTTTCCCAGCCGTTACCAAATGATGGTGAAGCAGATTTTGGGAAATCTCTCCATGCAGTGCTTTGAGGTTGGATCTGCACCGTACATGATGGAATTCCTTTTGTGTCTTTCCATTAACTGCCAGCCAGCTCTGCCAGCCTCGTCTATTACACATTCCACCCCCGCGTGGACTGAATCCCAAAGCTAATGTTAGAGTAACGCACTTGTTCCCAGCTTTGAAGATATGCACTGGACTTCAGCTCAATCTTGAGTCCTGCTTGGGTTTCTAGGTCAAAAGCATCCCATTCAGTTCGATATCCACTCGCTAGACCTAGAGCGCGACTAACGATAAATTCTGCTAATACGCCACGCATCGTATTGTTAAGCAGATCAGTGCAGGCCCAGCGCCAGAAATCGGAGACCGCAAACTCTTCAGGTTTACCTTTCATTTTGAACAATTCAGAACCAAAATATTGAATAACGGGTGGCTTTGAAATGGACATAAAACTTTATCTGCCTCTTCGCAAATACTAGTATTAGTGAGCATCTAATTCTCATTAAACGCTTGTTTTCTCTCAGGCATATATTGATTACTAAGCTACCAACAATTCATTTAGCTTCTCTTTTAAATCACGCGAAGCAATCAATGGTTTATAAACCTCCCCTGCATAGGGTTGCCAGATATAGCCAGGACTGAAGTTCTGAAATTTATCTGCCTGACCTAGTTCTCGCCCAATGGGACTGGCTACCACTAAGCCAGGAATAGCCACAATTTCTTCTTCTAATAGCTCGCTATAGGTTCTAAACTCATCCACCTCTATTCCCACCAATCCATACCGAAAAGCAGGCGCAGTTCTCAAGCGTTGATAGAGCAAGATTCCCAACTCTGTCATTAGATAAGCTGCTTCTGGGGCATTTACGCCGATTTCACTCGTTTGGCTGGGGCAGACTCGGCACCACCAGTTGTCTTCAATATCCTGGAAAAGATCGACGCGACAGCTAGACTCACGACCATTGGATAAAGCCCAAACAGAATCAGCAAAGTGGGATGCAAGCTGCTCAGCCGCATTCTTCTGCGCTCCACATTCGACAGATAGGCTAAAATCCATGCCATTGCTACTTCACCTCCGTCCAAGAATCCTGGGTGCTGGCCAGGGCTGCTTCGTATCGTTCTAATGCCATTGTAGTGCTTGGCATAATGCTGACATGGGTATCACTATCTTGCACGGCCTCTAAGTCACCGCGAATATCGCTTTCATCGACCTGCCACAGCGGATCTCGCCCTTTGCCGCCAAACTTTGGTGGACGCCGGAACTCAGGTAAGCCTTCAATGGATAGCGATGTAGACATGCCTTTGTGATTACGGATTGCCACCTCTACCCTCTCATTGCCAGCAGAATTCTGCTCTACTTCTGAGATGAGACAACCTCGCTCATCTAAACGCTCAAGGGGTAGAGACTCCACATCAATATCAATGCCGGGACGAATTCCAAGACAGCGAGCGCTGCGCCCCAGTCGGGGCTTGCCGTTTTGGGCTGCCATTCCACGAAAATAGAGCTTCGCCATGGGAGTCGATTAGAACAAGAAATACCGCTGTGCCATGGGTAGCACCGTCGCAGGCTCACAGGTCAACAGCTCCCCATCGGCCTTCACCTCATAGGTCTCCGGATCCACCTCAATCTTCGGCATCAAATCATTTAGCTGCAAATCCCGCTTGGTGATGTTGCGAGTGCCGCTGACGGCCACCGTCTGCTTGTGCAGGCCGATGCGCTGGCCGATGCCTGCATTCTGGGCGGCTTGGGAGACGAAGGTGAGGGAGGTGGCGGCGATCGCTCCTCCAAAGCTGCCAAACATCGGTTGCATATGCACAGGCTGAGGCGTGGGGATGCTGGCATTGGCATCGCCCATCTGCGCCCAGGCAATCAAGCCGCCCTTTAGCACTAGCTCCGGCTTGACGCCAAACATGGCAGGTTTCCACAGGCAAATATCCGCTAGCTTGCCCTCTTCGATGGAACCCACATGGTTGGAAATGCCGTGGGTGATGGCAGGGTTGATCGTGTACTTGGCCACGTAGCGCTTGGCGCGGTGGTTGTCGTTGCGCCCCCCAGAAGCGGCGCTATCCTCGGGCAATGGCCCCCGCTGCACCTTCATCTTGTGGGCGGTCTGCCAGGTGCGGATGATCACCTCGCCCACGCGGCCCATGGCCTGGGAATCCGAGGCGATCATGCTGAAGGCCCCGAGGTCATGGAGGATGTCCTCGGCGGCGATGGTCTCCCGGCGAATGCGGGACTCGGCAAAGGCCACGTCCTCGGGGATGCTGGGGTCGAGGTGGTGGCAAACCATCAGCATGTCCAGGTGCTCGTCCAGGGTGTTGACGGTGTAGGGCCGCGTCGGGTTGGTGGAAGACGGCAAGACATTCAGCTCGCCGCAGACGCGAATGATGTCTGGAGCATGGCCGCCCCCTGCGCCTTCGGTGTGGTAGGTGTGGATGGCGCGATTTTTGAAGGC
>JAAUQQ010000479.1 GCA_012032745.1 Synechococcales cyanobacterium RM1_1_8 | reverse complement strand
GGGAGGCGATCGCGCCCCCCCCTGCGGCGGTCAGCTCCCAGCATTTTCTCCAACCTCGCCATAGCCCTCACACTCAAAATCCTCAGCCCCACCGTCCAGTTAGGGACTTCCAGAGATCTAACCATCCAGGCCGAGCTTGGGGCTTGGCAGGGCGTTCAGCGGAAGGCCCCTACGGTGGAACAACACTGACCCATGAACTCCCCATCTCCCCAATTCGGATGCCTTATCCCTTGGAAGTTCCTTAGCTGCCCCCCGAGCTGTCCTCCCCCTCCTCCGCCGGTTCACTCAGGGGCGCAGTCTCTGGCTCGATCAGTGGAGTGGAGGGCGCAGAGGAGCCACAGGCGGTCAGGGGAAGGGCCAGAAAAAAAATTAAAAGTAGGGCAAGATTTCGATTCATTGCTTTACATTCCCTAAGGGATGTTTGAACCTGGAGGCCAGGGTAAGGTGTCAGCCTTTGCGGCTTTGCTGGGGCGATTTTCCCCAACCGTTCGTTGCGGCGATTGGCGACAAGGCCCAGGGCTGAAGCCATCGCCCATTAGAGACGAAGCGAGACGGCCTTGGCATCCGTTCTCCATCGATTGGTCAGAGTATAAACCAATGCAATTTAAGATCAGGATTTAAGCCCCATTTTGGATCGTCAGCAGCACAAAAATCGCCAGCCAAGAGATAGAGAAGCAGCGCCACAGCCATCCCCGCCAGAGGCCGCCTGGCTCCAATCCATCCGTTCAGCCGTTGATGAAGGCTCCAGTCGGATTAATTACGGATTCTTTCCATCGCAACTGCCGTACTCCAAGATCTGTAATAGTAATGGGCTAACTCCATTGCGCTATTCATCCCATCCCGATCGCGCCAACATTCCCAAGAGGCGAATGTATAACTGCTGTGGCGATCGCCATCGCAATGATGACGATGGCGATGATAGCAGTGAGGTCAATTGCTTAGGTAGATCACCTCAGCAACCCCAAGGGGAAGCTATCCCACCCCCATCCTTTATTTTGTTATCAAGCAAGGGCATTAATTGCAGACATGATCACTATCCTGCTGCTGATCGGAGGATTGGTCCTTTTGGTTCTGGGGGCTGAATTGTTGGTTCGAGGCGCATCTAAATTGGCCGCAGGCTTGGGGATTTCGCCCCTGATCATTGGTCTAACCATTGTGGCCTATGGCACCAGTGCGCCAGAGCTGGCCGTCAGCCTCCAATCCAGCTTTGCTGGTCAGGTCGATGTCGCCGTGGGCAATGTGGTGGGCAGCAACATCTTCAATGTCTTGATGATTTTGGGCCTATCTGCCCTGGTCAGTCCCCTGGTGGTGGCCCAGCAGCTCATTCGCATTGATGTGCCGGTCATGGTCGCGGTTTCTGCCCTGGCGTTTTGGCTGGGGCGCGATGGCCTGCTCGGCCTGGGGGATGGCCTGGTGCTGAGCTTGGGGGCGATCGCCTATACCGGCTTCCAAATTTGGCAATCCCGCCGGGAGAGCAACCTGGATGTCCAAGCGGAATATGCCCAGGAATTTGGCCATCAGCTCCGCCCCGGCGACCCGATCCCATCGGCGCTGCGCACCTGGCTGACCAACCTCAGCTTGATCGCCATTGGGGTTGTGCTGTTGATCTTTGGCTCCCAGTGGCTGGTGACCTCCGCCCTGAGCATTGCCCGATCCCTAGGGGTGAGCGAATTGGTGGCGGGGTTGACCATTGTGGCGGCGGGCACCTCCCTGCCGGAGCTGGCGACCTCGGTGGTGGCGACGGTGAAGGGGGAGCGGGACATTGCGGTGGGCAATGTGGTGGGCAGTAATATTTTTAATCTGTTGGCGGTGCTGGGCTTTTCCAGTTTGCTGTCGGGCCAGGGGTTGGTGGTGCCTGGGGCGGCGATCGCCGGAGACCTGCCGATTATGGTGGCCACGGCGATCGCCTGTCTGCCGATTTTCTTCACCGGCAGCGTGATCACGCGCTGGGAGGGGTTTGTCTTTCTGGGCTACTATGCAGCCTACGTGGCCTATCTGGGCTTGAGGACCACCCAGCATGAAGCCCTGACGCCCTTCAGCCTAGCCATGCTGTGGTTTGTGATTCCGCTGACGGTGGTGACGCTATTGGCGACGCTATTGAATGCCTGGCGCGATCGCCAAAACAAGCGGGCCAAGCCCTAGCTGCCGCAGCCGCAGCTCCCGCCACCGCCACAGGAGGCGTTGTTGGCATGGCCGCTGGCGCAGGCTTCGGAGCAGTAATATTGGCCATTTTTTTGTAGGCCTCGGGAGAGGTTCACCTGGCAGTTGCACTTGGGGCAGGCGCAGGTCGTCGTTTGGGGGGTCATGGAGAACTCCTAGGAAAATCAAACAAAACATTTAGGTTCAGAATCGAGATGCCCTGGGATGCCCTGAGGTTCAAGTGACTCAATCGCTGCTCTGGCTGGTTTCCCTGGGGCCAGATCTTGGGGCTAGACCTTGGAGCTAGTCCTTGGAGCTAGTCCTTGGGGAATAACCTCTGAGCAATCTTGTCTAAACTGAGCTTAACACATGAACAGTCGTTCAGGTATGATGAGAATCATGCTCAGCCTAAAATCCCTGCCTCAGCCCCTTCTCTCCCCACTGAATGTCTTCGCCTTCCTCCCCTGACCCTGGGGCCCCCCAGGCTGTTTCCGATAAAATCGACCCCGAAATTGACCCAGAAATTGACCCAGAAACTGCCCTGATCACCATTGAAAAGGCCCAGCGCATGGCGGAATTTTTCGCCGTCCTGGGAGACCCCAACCGCTGGCGCATCCTCTCGGCCCTGGCCACCGAAGAACTTCGGGTGCGCGATTTGGCCCAGCGGGTGGGCATGGGAGAATCGGCGGTCTCCCACCAGTTGCGAGTGCTGCGCACCATGCGGCTGGTGGGCTACACCCGCCAGGGCCGCAATGTGATCTACCGCTTGCAGGATCATCACATCCTCAACTTGTATCGAGATGTTTCAGAACACCTCGATGAATTGGATTAGGCGATGGCTGAGTCACCGGAACGAGCCATAGAGCCTGGGCTGGGCCTAGGGGCTGGCTTTGCTCCATCCTGACTGGGCTGGGCGCAGCGATCCCCGGCGGGGCGGGGCGATCGCCCCGCGCGAAACATCTAGCCCTCG
>JAAUQQ010000077.1 GCA_012032745.1 Synechococcales cyanobacterium RM1_1_8 | reverse complement strand
TGGAAAAAGGCCCCTGTCGATCATGGGGCTTTGCAGTTGCCCGGGCCCCCAATGCCTTTGTGCCCGAGGGTCTATCTGGAGCCGCTGCGGGGACTACGTGGCCCTGCGCCAAAGGATGCCTGGCTAGACCAATGCAGCAATATGCAGGAAATGGGCGATGTGCTGCTGGGGGCCAATGGCAAGCTCAGCCAGGCCGCCAGCCATGTCCAGGCCCGCCGCGCCGCCTACTTCCGCGACTGGCAGGAGGTGCTGGTAGCGGCCAGCGATGGCACCTTCGCCCGCGACATGCGCCTGACCCAATCCGTGGGCTACAACCTGCTCTGTGCCGATGGCGACAACCGTTCCTCCATCAGCAAGCGGGTGGGCAGCACGGGGGAGCCCGGCTTTTTGCGGACCTGGGCCTATGGCAATGATGCGGAGGAAGTGGCGGATTCGGCGGGCAAGATGCTCTATGCCGATTTTGTTGAGTCCGGCAGCTATCCCGTGATCATGGCCAATGAGTTTGGCGGTGTGATTTTCCATGAAGCCTGTGGCCACCTGCTGGAGACCACTCAGATCGAGCGCAAGACGACGCCGTTCATGGACAAGAAGGGCGAAAAAATTGCCCATGAAAACCTGACCGCCTGGGATGAGGGCATTTCCCCCAATGCCTTTGGCACAATCGACATGGACGATGAGGGCATGCCCGCCCAGCGCACCCTGCTGATCGAAAACGGCATCCTCAAAAATTTCATCTCCGACCGAGCGGGCTCCATGCGCACGGGCCATCCCCGTACGGGCAGCGGTCGCCGCCAGGGCTATACCTTTGCTCCGGCATCGCGGATGCGCAACACCTACATTGCACCGGGGGCGTTTTCCATGGATGACCTGTTCAATTCGGTGGATCGGGGCATCTATTGCAAGAAGATGGGTGGCGGCAGCGTTGGCCCCACGGGGGAGTTTAACTTTGCGGTGGATGAAGCCTATTTGATTGAGAACGGCAAGGTGACGAAGCCGCTGAAGGGGGCGACGCTGATTGGGGAGGCAACGGAGATCATGAATAAAATCTCGATGTCGTCCCAGGATCTGGGCTTGGCGGCGGGGTTCTGTGGCTCGGTGAGCGGCAGTATCTATGTGACGGTGGGTCAGCCCCATTTGAAGGTGGATGGAATTACGGTGGGGGGTCGCTAGGGTTTGGCTGGGTTTTAGCTAGGGTTTAGCTAGGCCCTTGAGTTTTGAATTGACGCCCAGCTTGGGTGATTGGGCGAACGGCGGTTCGTCCCGATGTGGAAGGGCGAACGGCGGTTCGTCCCTACGGAATAACTGCATGACCTTTACAATTTTTTTACGTTTCCATGCTTGATATTGATAACTTGGCCGCCCAGGCGGCGGCGATCGCCCAAACCCTCAACATCACCAAGTACGACATCTACGGCTCTGCTGTGGATTCCACCAGTGTCCAGATTGACAATGGCGAGCCCAAGCAGGTCAAGGCCTCCCAACGCTCCGGCGTGACGGTGCGGGTCTGGAATGACCAAGGCACCGTGGGCGTGACCTCCACCTCGGATATTGACCCCGAGGGCATGGCCCTGGCGATGAAGACGGCCCAGGAAGCCAGCTACTTTGGTAATAAGGACAATATCCCCGACTTCAGCCCCGAGGCGACGATGCCCACGGCCCAGCCGAAGCACCGCAAGGTGGAGCCCCTGCCGGTGAATGATCTGATTGCCAAGTTGGCGGCGGCGGAGGCGGAGCTGCTGGCGGCCCATGGGGCGATCGAGAGTGTGCCCTACAACAGTATTTCCCAGACCGATAGCGATCGCTTCTATCTCAATAGCGATGGGGCGCGGCGCAGGGAGGGGGGCTCTTCGGCCATGACCTATCTCTACACCAAGGCCCAGGAGGAGGGTCGCCGTCCCCGCAGTGCGGGGGCTTATCGGGTGAACTATGGCGCTGGGGAGTTGGATCTTAAGGGCTGCGTGGCGGAGACGGCGGAGAAGACCATTAGCCATTTGGGCTATGAGAAGATCCAGACGGGCAAATATACGGTGGTGTTCTCGCCGGAGGCTTTTTTGTCTTTGATCGGTGCCTTTTCGAATCTGTTCAATGCCCAGAATGTCTTGGATAACATGAGCCTGTCGGACAAGGATTCCCTTGGCAAGGAAATTGCCACGCCCATGTTGTCGCTCTATGACGATGAGCTGCACGAGGCCAACATTAGCTCCAGTACCTTTGATGATGAGGGGACGCCGACGCGGCGGGTGCCGCTGATTGAGCGGGGTGTGCTGACGAATTTTTGCACAGTGCGGGGACGGCGAAGCGGATGGGGGCGCAGCCGACGGGCCATGCCAATATTGGGGCAAAAGTTACGGTGAGCCCTAGCTTTTTCCATGTGGCTGGGGGTGAGGGCGGTGAGCTGGGCCTGGAGACGGCGGAAAATGTGGTGTATATCGATGAGTTGTCGGCGCTCCATGCGGGGGTGCAGTCGTTGCAGGGGTCGTTTTCGCTGCCGTTTGATGGTTGGTTGGTGAATCGGGGGCAAAAGGTGAGTGTGGAGTCGGCGACGGTGGCGGGGGATATTCGGGAGCTGTTGCGGGGGATTGTTCAGGTGGATGCCGAGGAGAAGCAGACACCGGGTGGGGTTGCGCCGCTGGTTTGGGTGGCGGGGTTGTCGGTGACGGGGGAAGCCTAGTCGGGCGATTTGTTTTTTAGGGGAGGGGAGGTTGTGGCTCCTATTTTTCATTTGGCGTTTCCCATTGGGGATGTGGCGAGGGCGAAGGCGTTTTATGTGGAGGGGTTGGGCTGTTGCCTGGGGCGGGAGTCGCGGGAGTCGGTGATTTTGGGGTTGCAGGGGCATCAGTTGGTGGGTCATGTGGATGACCTGGAGGCGGGGGGGCAGCGGGGGATCTATCCGCGCCACTTTGGTTTGGTGTTTGATTCGGTGGAGGCTTGGGAGGCGTTGCGCGATCGCGCCCTAGCCCAAAATCTCCCGTTCTATCAGCAGCCGAAGCACCGCTTTGCAGGGGAGCTGCTGGAGCATCGCACGTTCTTTTTGCAGGATCCCTTTGGTAATTTGCTGGAGTTTAAGTTTTATCTACATCCGGAGGCGATTTTCGGGGCGCGGGAGTTTGGCCGGATTGGCGATGTCGCTGGCTAGGCCGTTTGGGGCATAGGTTTTGCCCCCTCACCCCAACCCCTCTCCCGCCAGGGGAGAGGGGCTTCGATCCGGCTCCCCTTCTCCAGGCTGTTGTGTTTTTGGGGGAGCAAGGGGCTGGGGGATGAGGTCGGCTCAAGCTAGCCTGAGAGCTCTGGACTGCTGGAGGGCATTGCTCCGTTGCAGCCTGTTGCTACAGCAAGTTTACAAAGCAGCCCATCCACCGGTTCATCCACCAGTTCATGAATATTTGTAACGACTGCTGCTCATGTCTTGAGCTTGCTGAGGGCTAAACTTGATAATGCAAAGGCCTGGGCAGGGGCGATCGCTCCGCTGGGGCTTCAAGTCTTCGCAGCCTGCTGGCTGGCTGGGATTTTAAGAAACCTTTCAAAAAATATTCGCCGGAGCGGTTTAGCGACATGGGCATTATCAAAAAAAATTTTTGGAGCGGTGTTGGGCTTGGTGGCGGCGATCGCGGCTTGCTCGGCATTGACGGCAAGGGGAACGATGGCTACTTCCTTGACCTGAGCCAGGATCAGGGCAGTGGCTCTGCCAAGGCGGCGCAAGCCCCAACGCCCCAGGCCAGCATCACCCCCGGAGCCGGAGCCCAGGCTGTGACCCCGACCCCGGTGGCCAAGGCCGCCCAGCCTGCCCAAACCCCAGCCATGCCCAAGGCAGCCCAGGGGGCAACGGCCAAGGAGCAAAAGGCCGCGATCAAGGCAGCCAAGACCGCTGCCAAGGCCAATATTGCTGCTGGCCAGCAAGAACTGGCAGCAACGGCTGGAGCAGCAACGGCTGGGGCAGCAACGGCTGGGGCAGCAACAGCCCAGCCCGCTATCGCCCCCGCTGAAATTTCCTTTGCAGATATTGTGACGCTGCCGAGGGAGACAATGGCCAAACGCCGCCCCGGCCCCAGCCTGGCGGGCTTCCAGGAGATGGCTAAGGAAATGGCCCCTCGGCGCTAGCCCGGATTGGGCTAGGTGTCGCCATGGGAGTTTAGGGATTTCCAGAGCAAGAGGCAGCTATACAAATGGAAAGCTGGATCCCAAAGCTCTTCCTCCGCGCGGCTGGTCTGGGTCGCAGCGGCAGAAAGGTGCAGGTGGGGCTCGATGCGCTTGAGGAAATCGAACTGCTCGATCACGGTGTCTCCAAAGGTCTGAAATGCCGCTGCCGGGACGAACTCCGCGAACTGGGGTTTCCACTGGGCAAGCTGCCGCTGCCAGCGCTGGGCAATGGGGGCATAGCGCTGATCGACGGAGCTGCTGGTGTTTTCTGGATAGGCATAGTCCCGATCGCAAAATCGCACAATTTGCCGCTGGCCGGGTAGGTGCAGGTCCAAAACCTTGGCATAGTCCTGGACCGTTTCCTTGCGGATAGTTGCCCGCCGGGTCCGAGGCGGCCCTGCTTCAGGCCGGTATCCACCACCAATTCAAACAGGGGCAGCCCACCTTCGATCGCTTGGCGAACAGCGGCGATCGGAAAGCTCAGGGGCCGGTGGGCTTCGCTGGGGCAGAGAGCATGGGCAGTGCAGCGATCGCCCTCAATTTCCAAGCGGCTAGCCCGAAAGACCGCGTAGGAGGCCAACTCATCCTGGGAAACACAGAAGGCTGGAACCCCGACCTCGGCCAATTCTTTGACATAGACTTCTAGCAGACCAATGGGTCCGGTGCGGTAGAAGCGCCAGCCCCGGCTGGGCAACAGCAGCCGGGCGGAGTAGGGCTCTAGCTGCATCAGCCGCGCAAAGCCGGGGACAGCCTGTTGTTTGGCTTCGCGCTCCAGGGGCTCTAGGATCAGGCAGCCGAGGGCTGTCTGGCTTTCGGCTGCTTGGGCGATCGCGGTTTGCCGCTGCTGCCGCTCTTTGGCTTCGATGCGCTGGAGACCCTGGCGAGCCTGGCTGATGATTTTGCTGTTGGTGGCGACTTTGAGCAGTTTTCGATAAAGCTGTTCAGCCTTTTGGGGCTGTTTGGAGACTTCCTGGATGCGGGCGATGTAGAGCTGGACCCAGGGATCTTGGGGATGGCTTTTGTAGAGTGGTTTGAGCAGCTCCGTGGCGGTGCGGTAGTCCTGGCGGGCTAGGGCATTGGCGATGGGCTCTAGGTTGGGTCCAGTCATGGTAGGGCCTGTGGGCTAAGCGTTTGGGCTTCACATCGGCGTGGGTTGCCGGTCCTTCATGGAAATTGTGACATTGAACGTATGGGCTAGATATTTTTTTGAAGCTGGTCCCTGGGCAGCTCAGAGGTTTGGTGCTATACCTGCCAAGCGGGAGCTGAAAGCACGAACCCCCGTTGCCATCTAAAACGTGACATGCTCCCACTCAATGCTGTGTCACCGATGATCCGCGATCGCTTTTTTGAGACGTTTGAGTATGAGCCCCCTTTAGGGGCTGTACCACAGGTGAGCATTCCAGTTAGTCTCATAGTCATTGGGCAATCTTTCAAGTAGCGCCCTAGTCTGTAGGTGCAACATCGCAGAATTGCCTGTGGTCGTCCGAATAATATGATACTTCTCCTGCAATGAGCTGAGATTATCAGCTAATCCTTCTTGATCTGGCAGCGCGATCGCGCCGACCTCCCCGGATGTCAATAGATTGAGTAGCCCCCTCGTATTGGCTTGCATCATAATCGATAGATTTTGCAGCCGTGGTTTGCCGAGATAATACTGCTCGAAGGCCTTGAGCCGCACCAGGCCAGATTTGCCATCTTGTTTCAATGCAGCCATGAATGGGCCACAGCCAATGGGGCGATTGATAAATCGTTTGGGATCAGCTTGGTAGGCACGAGCTGGGACAATGGGCAAAGTCCAAATCTGGGGATTGAGATTTGCCGCGAGGGCCTCGGAAAGGGTAAATATAATCGTGGCGCGATCAATGATTTCAACAGTTGTAATCACTCCCAGCAGCTCGGCCCACGGCGAAGACTCCCTGGCCCGCTGATAGGAAAACAACACGTCCTCCGGCGTGATTTCACTGCCATCATGGAAACGCAGATCTGGGCGGAGCTGATAGGTGAGCGTCAATGGGAGGCTGCGCACCGGAAGAAAGGGACTATCGACTCCAAGAGGACTGCTCGGTTGAATGAAACTATGGGTGATTGTCTGATTGCCTTTATTCCGTGGCGGTGGTTGACTCAAGTCATTTAACAATGTGCCATTATTGGGATCCAATCGCATCAAACCACGATAGACCAGAGTCAACACCGATTGCCGCAGGTTCCAAGGCTGTTCGCTGACAAAGGGATCGAGGGAGTCAATCACTCGGTAATCGCCGAAGCTGAGATTCTGGGCAGCGGCGACAACAGTACCTTGACTAAAGGTGCTGTTGGCTCGATCGATATCTGTTAGTAATTGTTCAGGATCAGCGGTAAAGCTGAACTTATGCTCGCCAGCAGGAAGCCGCGTTTTCCAGACCAAACTACTTTCTTGGGAGGCCTGGCCAGGGAGCAGAATCCCGTGGGGTTGAGGATTTTGAGCTTGGCCATCGATAGACCATTGTACAGTAAAGGCATTGGCAGCACCTGTACCTTGATTGACGAGGCTGGCGGTCACGGTGATTTCATCATTTTCCTGGGGATTTCTGGGCATAATCGTAATGTCTTTGACAATTAGATCCACAGCCAGAACTTGCCAATCAATCGTATTGCTAATTTGATCATTGATCACGACAAAGATTACGCCATTGCCTGTGGCTGTCGGGGGGATTTGGACTTCAATTCGGGCGTTGTTCCAAGCGAGAATCGGCAAGCGTTCTCCTTGAAAATACACCGTGGCTTGGCTGGGCTGCGCAACTCCAAAATTGCCGCCTTCAAGCAGGATAGTGCTACCCGGCAAGCCGCGATTGGGCTTGAGTGCTTCAAGGTAAGGCAAGCCCAAAACTTGACGTAGACGGGCATCATCAAGGTTAGCTTTGCGGCTGACTTCGCCGATCATGGCTGCGGTTTGAGTGTAGCGATGTAAATCATCGATCGCATAAATTGCGATCGCATTCAAGCTACGAATTTCCGCTGGGGTCAAGCCGATCGCATCTAGGGGGCGGCGATCAATATTTTGCTCTAGCTTGCGCCGATCATCGCTCAGTTGGCTTTTGAGCAGTTGGGCAAAGTCTAATTTAATGGTAGTCGCGCCAGTAGAATTGGGTTCAGCCGTGCGAAACTTCACTTGGCCATTGTCATCACGGCGAACGGCAACTTGGAGGTCCAAGCTCAATTGGCGCAGCGAAAACGACATGCCTCGGGCATAGGACTTCAGGGCCAGAGTGTCTTCGGCATGATCGATTTCGGCGGCGATCGCATCCACCATCTCAGCCAGTTGCCATTCGGCGTTGACCGCTACTTCACCCTGGGTGTGGGCGATCGCAGCTAAATCAGCAGTAATATTTTTCATGGTGATAATTAAGCCCGATCGATCGTTGGGCCATGGGCGAAGGTCACATGCAGCCGGCCCAATCGTGGGGCAGAGGTTGTGTCGCGGAGATTCGGTAAATCGACCGTAATGTGGGCAGACTGGGCCTCGGGATTGGCCGGTCGCTCAAATCGAACATGGGCGGGCAGATCCAGATCGACATCGCTGACATAAAGTCGCATTTGGGTCGTGGAATCCTGCGTTTGGTCTTGGGTTTGCTCGATGGTTTGGGCAATTTCTTGACGAATGGTAATCAGCAAATCGCCGAGGGTGGTCTGTGCCATGGAATGGGAGCCGTCATCATGGGAGTAATCGAATAAAATTCCCCTCCAAAGTCCCCCTGGGAAAGGGGACTTTGAGTCAGTTTTCTAACGCTCTCTTTTGAGGATAGGGGAATCGAAAGCTTATCCTGCAGCCAGGATAGGGGCGAAGGTTTCAGTTCTGAATTTAAGGTTCACCTCACCAATCATTTCCGTCGTCATTGTGATTGAAGCCGTGCTGGTTTCATTGACGGTATTCACATTCAAATTTGAATAGTTTGCCCCAGCCGAGACGCTGCCCCAGCCCCAGCCCGCTTTGCCCCTGACACTGGCATCAAAGCTATCGCGGTGGTATTTTGCCTGCTGGACTTTCTGCGCTTCGGTACTGGAAACCCGAAAGGTGAGTTTGGTCCGAATTGAGCCTTCGGTAATGACAATGCGGGCCATGCCTTCGCGGGCCATGGCCCGGAGGTGATCCATCATGCTGGAAGCCAGCATTGTGGCGATCGCGGCACGAATGGGGGTAATTTGCTCTGCGGTAAATTTGTCTGCACCGTCAGCGATAGTCAAGCTTAAGGGAGCAGTCAGACCAGCCGTTTCTAGGTTCAAAGCATCGGCAATAGCTTTCAAATTCTCCGTCGCTGTTCTCGCTGCAATGCCAGTATTCGGATCTGCCTTCGTGGCTTCAAACGTATAGTCCGCTCGAACAGAAGTCCCACCTATACCATCGGGATAGCGGTTGGACAAATGGGCATTGACCTGGGCCTTGGTCACATTTTCGGCTTGAAACTGGGCCAGGGTTTTAGCCAAATCTGCCACCAGTGCAGCGTAGGCTTCCATCTGCTTAATCGTTGCACCGATAATGGCATCAAAGGTGCCATTGATTAAACCCGCCGTAAACTCAACAAAGCCGAGCTCCTGCACCCGCGAGGCCACATTCATTGCCTGATTTGCACTGTTTCCTGAGGTCGTAGCTGCTGCAACATCATCCCGCCGACCAGACAGCCCCAGCTCCGATTTCATTGTCCGGAAGGAGCCCGCTTCTGTCCTAGCTTCCCCCGGCACCACGCCCGTTTCTTGCATCAAATTACGCAGCAGATTGACATTGGCGATCGCTGTTTCCTGGTGCTGGGTATCACTCAACTGCTCAGCTTCAATGCTCAGAATATCCAACGCCTGCTTAATGTTTTCACCGGAAAAATTTTCACCGGAGAACGGTGTCTCACCCAGCGTCTGAGCCAGACTAGATTGTGCCTCATCGGAATCTTGGGATAGATTGACGTTAGATTGAGTCATTTTAATTACCTCGTATTTCAGATAGAGCGAGAAAATCGAGTGAATTCCCTCACTTACCAGGATTTTAAACTCAACCTTTGCTATAAAATATCACCCCCACAGGTACTCTTTCTATGAGTACATCGAGGCGATTCGAGCCCATTTAATTGGTCTCATTGGTCAAAGTCAACTCCTCCAAGTTCCAGAAGGCTCCGCCCAGGGAGGAATATTGGATGGTTTGGACGCGATCGCGCACCGCCTCCAACTGCAACGGCTTAACCAAATAAATAAACGGCAACTGCTCCATGGCTAGCTTTTGAAACGCCGCATAGATCGGCTTACGCTTGGCATCATCCAACTCGCTTACCCCCTGGGCAAACAGCTGATCGATCTGCTTTTCCCAATCCGACACCACCCAGCCCGTCACCCCCGTCATATCCTGGGGCCGCTGATTGAACTGGTGCAAAAAGCCCGTACTGCTCCAAATATTAAAACCGCTGTGGGGTTCCGGGTTGCCGCCGCCAAACCCGCCCACATAGGCATCCCAATCGCTGCGGTCCAGCTTTTGTAACACCGTATTGAAGCTGATCACCTCCAAGTTGGCCTTCATGCCCAGCTTGGCCAAATCCTGGACCGTCTGGGCCGCCATGTCCACCCGCACCTTTTCTTCGGACTTGACCAAGAGGGAAAACTCCACGGGATTGCCCTGGCGATCGCGCAATCCCCCCCGCTGATCGTAGGTAAACCCCGCTTCCTGGAGCAACGCCTTGGCCTTGGCCGGATCGTAGTCATAGCGGGGAACCCCCGCCTCGGCATAGTAAGGGCTGGTCACATCCAGGGGCGAGTCCTGCACCGCACCGATGCCGCGAAAGATATTGTCCTGCATCTGCTGCCGGTTGAGGCCATAGGCCACGGCCTGGCGGAACCTTTGCTCGTTGAACCACTGGGACTTGATCGGATCGACCAGGGGTTTGCCATCGCGACTGGCCCGGTTGAGATTAAAGCTCAGCAGCCGGGAGTCCGAACTCGGCCCGCCATTGTAGACCGTGAACTGCCCCCGCTTTTCTTCTTGCTTCAACAGCGGAAAGGCTTCGGGTTTCACCTCCAGACTGTCCAGCTCGCCGGAGCGAAACCGAATCATCTGGCTGGTGTCCGATTCCACAATCTGCATGATGATGCGCTGGATGCGCGGCAAAGGCCCCAGGCCTTCCTCCCTGCCCTCCTCCCTGCGCCAGTAGTGGGGATTGGGCTTGAACGTCAGGCGCTGGCTGGGTTCATAGCTCGCGATTTGGTAGGGGCCATTGACGACGATCTGCTCCGGTGGCGTGGTCGTGCCCCAGGTGCTCAGAAACCGCAGCCCGCCATTTTCATCTTTCTCCTTCAGCGATGGAGCCAGGATATGCCTAGGCAACAGGGAGACGCCGCTGTTGCGCAGCAGGGGGCATAGGGCTGGGTGACGGTGAATTTGACTTGGTTGTCGCTGAGCTTGGAGACCTGGGGATAGCTGCCATCGCCGGTTTCTAGGATATTGCGCGTGCTGGTGGGCACGTCTTCGTTGAGATAGACATCATTGAACGAAAACAGCACATCGTCCGCCGTCAGGGGAGCGCCATCGGACCATTTGAGGTTGGGGCGGAGGGTGAAAACAATGCTTTTTTGATCCTGGGAAATCGTCCAGGATTCCGCCAATTCCGGCTCAATTTCGCCGGTCAGACCATTGGTGCTCACCAAGCCGCGATTGATCAAACCAAAGACATAGGTGCTGAACAGCGAATCGTTGAGCGGAGGATTGAAGGTGGTGGGGTCGCTGATGTTAGCGATGAGCAGGCTGGGGGGCTGGGCTGCTTCGCCGCGCAGTCCCTGGAGGGAGCAGCTCCCCAGGGCCACAGCCAGCAGCCCAGCCAGGGCCAAAGCTATCAGGGTTTTCCAGCGCCGTTGCAGTGAGTCGAGCATGAAGTCTGGCAATCTAGGCGGTCAGTGAGAACAGCGGGCGGGAGGGGCGGCGATCGCGTCAAACCCTGGGCAGCACCACTGCTAGACCCCATAGGCTGCTAGACCCATAGATTACCTTGAGATTAACCTGACTGGATGCTAACTGGTCGCTGACTGGTCGCTAACTGGTCGCTAACTGGGCATCAAGTCTTGGCCAAAAGCGCCACGGCATAGGCAGCAATGCCCTCTTCCCGACCGGTCGGCCCGAGCTGTTCATTGGTGGTGGCCTTGACGCCAACTTGGTCCGCTGCAATGCCCAGCACCTGGGCCAGGTTGGCGCGCATGGCGGCGATGTGGGGCTTCATTTTGGGCTGTTCGGCAACGATTACCGAGTCGATGTTGCTGACCTGCCAGCCCCGCTCCAGCAGCAGCCCATTGACCGCAGCCAGGAGCTTGAGGCTGTCTGCACCTTTCCATTGGTCATCGCTGGGGGGGAAGTAATGGCCAATATCCCCGAGGCTCAGGGCTCCAAGCATGGCATCCATGATCGCATGGGTGAGCACATCGGCATCGCTATGGCCGACCAGCCCCAAGTGATGGGGCAGTTTGACGCCGCCGAGGATGAGGTCGCGGTCCGGGCCGAGACGGTGGATGTCGTAGCCATTGCCGATGCGGAGCTGGGTCATGGCGGGGGAGGATGGGAGAAGAGAGGAATTGGAGGAGATGAGCTTGAGCCGCTAGGCGGCGACCCAAGCGCGGGGATGCTGCTGGACAATTTTCTTGAGAATTTTACAGATTTCTGCGGCCTCTGACTTTTCAAACAACTCGCGGGAGAATTCCACCTTCAACGTTGGCTTTGGCGCATCAAACTCCGAAACCTCGGCTTTGAGAAACGTCCAGACATCGGCCACCGTATAGCAGCCAAAAATGGTCTGGGTTGGGTTGCCATCTGCTTGCCAATTGAGATAGGCCGCTGCCAAAACCTCTAGATAGAGCTGGGTCAGGGGATTCTGCCCCTCTACACCTCGCTTCGCTTCAACCACTACAAGGAAGGGAGCTTCCACGGTGCCGCTGCTTTCTTCGCCCAGGACACCATCGGCAATGACATCGATTTCGAAGTTCGGGAATGCAGCTTGGAGGGCAATGCCGCTGTAGGCGTGAATGCTGCCTGCTTCAGCGAGCATCAACAGTGGATAGATGGCTCGCGACCAAACCGTCGCTTCGTTCATGAGCTGCACTTGGCGATAGCGCAGGTCATCTTGAATAAACTTGAGGCGAGTGGTTTCGGTTTCACTCAGCACTATGCTAGAAACGTCGAGCCAGGGGTAAGGGCGGCTTTCCTTGATTTGTAGCTGAACATATTGCCGTAGTGACGCCAGGGAGAGCCCTACAGGCTTGAGTTTATCGACCATGGTGGCTGTTTCCTCACGTCGTGGGGCCTCGCTTGTCATTGTAGATGGCTTGTTTTGGGTCGCCGCTGCCACACAGAGCTGCATCACATCCGCCGCTGCTTCTGCCTTTCTCAAGGCTGGTGTCGCGATCGCCGTAGCAACGCCATCAGCGGTAGCAACGCCATCATGGTCTTGGACATTGGCGATTAAGGCCCGACTGCTGCGATCGCCCCTCCCCCAATGCCTGGCCCGCATCTCCTCAGAAAACGCCGCCGCCAAATCCCGCGCCGGTAAGGCAAAGACGCCAATGCCCAAAAACGCCAAAATCGCGCTGAGCAGCTTGCCCAGGGGCGTAATCGGATGGACATCGCCATAGCCCACCGTCGTCAGCGTAATCACGCCCCACCACATCGCCGCTGGAATGCTGGAAAACTCCTGGGGCTGGGCTTCTCGCTCAATGAAATACATCAGGCTGGAAGCAATTACCAGCAGGGTCATCACGACAAACAGCGTCGTTAGCAATTCATCGCGCTTGTCCCGCAGGACGCGGAAGAAAATTTGGGTGGATTCAGAATAGCGGGTGAGCTTGAGCAGGCGCAAGAGCCGAAAAAACGGGCCAACGATTTCGGCCCAGTCGGTGGGTATCAAATTCAGGGCATAGAACGGCAAAAACGCCGCCAAATCCACTAGCGCAAAGCTCGTGCCCATGTAGCGCAACCGCCCGCGCAGGGGGGCCACATAGCGCGGATCCTCAACGCAGCACCAGAGCCGCAGGCCATATTCCAGTGTGAACAGGCCAACGACGACCCGCTCAATTAGCCGAAACCCGAGGGCGTAGGGTTTGCCGAGTTCATCGAAGCTTTCGAGAATGAGTGCTGCAACATCGATCGCAATCAGCACCAACACCCCGTAGTTATCGATCAGCGTTAGGGGGTCACGGCGATCGGAAACGGTAAAAATGTCATGGAGGCGCTGGCGCAGCGGTTGCAACATGCCTTCTCACCTAGTCCGCCAAGTGAATCAGGGCTGCATTGACCTCATCGAGATCAAATGCGTCCGGGTCCAAGGGTTGCTCCAACCAGTCCAACCGCTCTTCATATTCGGGATGCTGGGGATCCCCCATGATCCCAATCAGCTCTTCATATCCCCAAGGTCCGCCGCAGTCCTCCGGCGGGCAAGCGCGTTTGCCTTTGATGCAGGTGGGATAGGTCAGTTTTGCGTCCAGGGGCAAGACTTTCTCGACCAGAATCTCATGGTCCCAGCCATCACCAAAGTCGTACATGTAGCGAAATCTGAACTTTTCGCCAGGAACGACCTTAGCGAGGGTGACCCGCGTTTCGTCCTCCATGTCGTCCATGCCCCAATCCGGATCGAGGACGCCATAGTCCCGGTTGTGGATGCTGAAGGAATGCATGTGGTAGTTTCCCCAGCCCATGGCCTGTTGAATGATTTCGTGGAGTTCGTTGAGTTTGGTGGAGCTGCGGACCAGGAGCCTGCGCCAGATGGGGGGGCGAATCTGCTGGAGGGTGACCTTGAGTTGGTAAATGGTGGCGGATTTGCGGGGAGCCATGGCGGTACCAGGGGGAGAAGACCTTACGAGAAGCTTACCGGAGCCGTGAGGCGCTGGCATGTTTGAACGAAGCCAATTCAGTCACAAATCGGCTTGAAGTTGTCGCAACGGCTGAATTAGAGGAGACAAATTATTTTGGATCGTTGACCAGGTGACTCGTAAACTTACCTGAAAATACTCATGAGCCATGATATTTCTCATATCACTCATTAATCGCCAGGGGATGTCCGGCACTAAAGCTTGAACATCAGAAGGAATACTGATGGCCGCTTCACCAATAACAATTAAGTCATAAAGTACAGCCTTAGAGACGGTCTCATTTTGCAAAACTCATCAAAGCTCATGCCGATTGTTCTAGCCTGAATACTATCAATGGCGTTGAGAATATCTTGAATCCTCTCTTTTGCAGATCTATTTGCAGATCTAGAAGACACGAACTGATTCCTCCGAAACTGGCTTTCTTAAATGTTCTTTGAGCGCATCCGCTGTACCTAGGTCGATGGGACGCTGGAGCAGCTCTTCTAAGTAATGCTTGATCTTAAAAAACTCAAAGAAACCAACGGAGTTATCCAGTTCAACGAGGACGTCCACATCACTTTTGGCTGTCGCTTGATCACGGGCAACCGAACCAAATAAATCGAAGGATTTTACGCCCAACTGTTGGAGTTGAGTTTGATGCGATCTAATCAGGTCAAGGACCTCTGAGCGTTTCATGGTTTTACCTCTCGTTTTTTAAAGACCAAAGACGCCTTTGATCAGGGGCTGAAGGGTTTGCCAGGCTGTCAGCAGGCTGGTGGTGCCGGTGAGGGTGGCGGTGGTGCTGGCGAGGATGCCGGTGAGCATTTGCAGGGCGCGTTTGGCGAGGTTTTTTTGTTCGGGTTGGGCTGGGGCTTGGCCGGCTTGGGCGAGGGTTTGGATTTGGCTGAGGGCTTCGGTTTTGTCGTCGCGGCTGAGGCTGGGGTCGGCTTCGAGGGCGGTTTGGAGTTGGGTGAGGAGGTCTTTGAGGTTGGGTTGGCTGCTGTCGGCGGTTTCGGGGAGTTGGTTGATCGCGTTCGTTACCTGGCCGCTGATGTCGCCGAGGTTGAGGGCTTGGCCACTGGCGTTGAAGTCACCACCAATTTCGCCGATGGTGATCTTGCGGCTGGAGTCAGAGTTAGATTGCATGGGGTTTCCCTGTCCTACGGCTTGAATATTGATCGGGCGATGATCGGGGGGACGGTTGGCGAGGGCAAAGGCCATTTTTTCCAGGCTGTCGCCCCGGCGCTTTTCGGCGTCGAGTTGGGCTTTGGCTTCGGCGGCTTCTAATCTAGCGTAGTAAATTTCATCAAAGCTATGTTCAATGGCGGCTTTGTCGGTGTCGGGGGGGACTTTGAAGGTGACCAAGACATCGTCGCCTTTTTTCTCGAAGCCCTGGAGATCGGCAGCGGTTAACCCGTGGTTGGCTTTGAGATTGTC
>JAAUQQ010000076.1 GCA_012032745.1 Synechococcales cyanobacterium RM1_1_8 | reverse complement strand
GGAATCATTTGGCTGTCGCCAATGGCGTCCATCGTTCGTATTTTGCTCGAAAATCAATGCAAAGTCGGGCTTAGCTGCGGTCTCGCGCCCCCGAGATGGAGCGAATGCTCAAATCTCCCCTGAGACAGGCATATACGGATGGTCTTGGTGCAGTCTCTGTCTCGGCTCGTAATGTCGGCCCGTGGATTCGCCGATGCATATTTTTAATGTTGGCAACGTAAAAGATTATGGATAACTTGCTAAACCGACCGACGCTAAACCGACCGACGCTAAACCGATTGACGAAATCGATGGACTGATTTGATAGAGCCCCCTGGAAGCCCCCTTGTATGCGGTTGGAAAGCTGGAATAGAGCAAAGCTGGGATATGAAGCCTGACTGGGCTGGCCTGTCAGCCCTGGCTTCAAGGTGTTTTCCCCAGGCTTTTCCATGCGGGCGATCGTGCCTTGCTCTGGTGATTCTGATGGGGCTGGATCGAGATTGTTGCTGTTGTCCTTGCTGAAAGGTTTTTCCTATGACGGTTGCCCTCAAAATTGGCGCTCAGATCTTTCCAGGGGAGAATGTGATTGCGCTGCTCCAGCAGTATGGACTCTTGCAGCCCCTGGCGAAGGAAATCATCATTGAGCAAGCCTTGGAAGCCTGGGGATCAGAGGAGACCCAGGAGGCTTGGACGGATGAGGATGAAGCCCAAGTGATTCAGCAATTCCAAAATCAGCAGGCGATGGCGGCGATGGCTCCCCAGGGGCCACCGCGATCGCCGGAGGCCGAGATGGCCCAGCAGCGGCTGGTTGTGAAGAAAGCCAAGCTGGATAAATTTAAAGCCTGGAAGTGGGGCAATCAGCTAGAGAGTTATTACCTGAAGCGCAAGGAGCGCTTGGATCGGGTGATCTATTCTCTGCTGCGGGTTAAGGATGCAGCGGTGGCCCAAGAGCTGTACTTTCGCCTCGAAAGCAATGAGGCCAGCTTCACGGACTTGGCCAGCAAGTATTCCAAGGGGCCAGAGGCCAATACGGGCGGATTGATTGGCCCTGCGGACCTCGGTGGCTGCCATCCCCGCTTGGCCGAGATGTTGCGGGTGAGCCAGCCTGAGCAGCTCTGGCCCCCGACCCGCATTGAGGATTGGTGGGTGATCATGCGCCTAGAAAAGTTTTTGCCCACTCAACTAGATGAGGCGCTGCGGCGACGGCTGCTGGATGAATTGTTTTCCCAGTGGCTCCAAGAGCAGAGTCAGCAGTTTGAGGTGATTCAAGCTCCGGTTTCTCCCCTTCTCTCCGCATCCCCTAGCGTGGCGTCATGACCTACACAGAACTTTCGATTCCTAATTTTCTTCGAGAGGTCGAGCCCTTTTCCCAGCTTTCGCGGCCCCAGCTCGAACAGGTGGCCAAGCGCTCCCAGATCTTTCGCTATCGCATGGGCCAGTCGATTCTGCGGCGGGAGACCTTGCCCCACCAAGTCGTGGTGGTGGCGGATGGCCAGGTGCGCCTGCTGGGCTATCGCCCCACGAGCCAGTTGCCGTTTACGCTGCAACAGTTGGACGATGGCGGCTGTTTTGGCTGGGTGAGCCTGCTGCGGGGGGTGCCCTGTGAGACGGCGATCGCCAGCCGGGATCCGGACACGCTCTGCATTGCGATCCCAGCCTTTGAGTTTCTGCGGCTGATGCAGGAAGAACCGGCGATCGCCAACCACTTCAACCAGCGCATCTCCCGCTCTGAGCTGTCAGAACTCGTCGGCAAATCCCTCCAGAACCAGGCCCGGACCTCGATCGACCTCAAAGACCTGATCGCCGCAGCGGAGGATCGCGCCATCCTCCGGACCCTCAACCCAGGTCGGCCCATGGGCCCTGGCGATCTGCCTCGGGGATACGAATGGTGGGTCAGCGGCGGCGGCCAGGTCAACGGCAGTTTGCCAGGGGAGCCCCTGGATCTCAATGTCCAGAAGTTCGACAGCGATGCCACCCGCCCCGTGCGGCTATTGGGCCTGCCGACTGCGCTGCTGGATGATGTCACCATGACCGCCGCTGGGGTGCCCGGCTCGGCGAACGGTCAAATGAACGGTCAGGGACAGGAGCTGGGGGAAGGCGCGATCGCCGATTCCGGCACCCCCTGGCGCGAGGCCGTGCCCTTCGCCCCGGACTACCCCCAGGAAGCCGATGCCCAGGTGCAGGAGGCTGTCGGCCTGATCACCTCCCGAGGCCAACAAAAATATCCCTTCATCGGTGGTAAAGGTCTGGCCAATGGCACCCTGGCCTGCTTCGCCATGCTCGCCAAGCACCTCAACCTGCCCTTCCGCAAAGATGTCATCCGTCGGGTGATCGATGAGCAGATCAACCGAGGTCAAACCCTGCCGCTGATTTTCTGCGGCGCGGTCTCGGAAATGATTGGCCTCAAAACCCAACATGCCATGGTGCCCAGCGCTGCCATCGCCCGCATCGAAGGCCCCGCCATCATTGCCTGGGGCGACAGCTTTGCGGTGATCTATGAGACCAACAGCCGGGAAGTCACCCTGGCCGTGCCCGCCGTGGGCATCATCCGCCCCACCCCCGCCGAATTCGCAGCCGAGTGGGGCGAAAAAGGCGAAATCATCATGCTGGAGGTGGCCAAGGAAACCCCCCAGCAAAACTTTGGCCTGAGCTGGTTTGCCCCGTCGGTGGCCAAGTACCGCTGGTCTTTCATGCTGGTGCTGCTGGCGTCGCTATTCGTCCAGTTGTTTGGCCTGGCGAACCCCCTGATGATCCAGGTCATCATTGACCGTGTGATTACGCAAAACAGTACCGACACGCTCCAGGTCCTGGGTCTATTCCTGGTGGTAATTGCCATCTTTGAGGCGATTCTCTCCAGCCTGCGGACCTATCTATTTGTCGATACCACCAACCGCATCGACCTCAGCCTCGGAGCCGAGGTGATTGACCACCTCTTTCGCCTGCCCCTGCGCTATTTCGAGCGACGGCCCGTGGGCGAGCTGTCCAGCCGCGTCGGCGAGCTAGAGAACATCCGTCAGTTCCTGACCGGCACGGCCTTGACCGTGGTGATGGACTCGATCTTTTCGGTGCTCTACATCGTGGTGATGCTGATTTATAGCTGGAAGCTCACCCTGGTTTCCCTCGGCAGCATTCCACTATTTGTGGCGGTCACCCTGCTGTTCGCTCCGATTGTGCGCAAGCTGCTGCGGCGTAAGGCTGAGGAGCATGCCAAAACCCAGTCCTACCTGGTTGAGGCCCTCTCCGGCATCCAGACCGTCAAGGCCCAAAACATTGAACTCAAGGCCCGCTGGCAGTGGCAGGAGCGCTATTCCCGCTATGTTTCGGCGGGCTTTAAGACGGTGCTCACCTCCACGGTGGCCTCCTCGGTCAGCGACTTTCTCAACAAGATGTCGGCGCTGCTGGTGCTCTGTGTGGGGGCCTATCTGGTGCTCCAGCAGGAACTCACCCTGGGCCAGTTGATTGCCTTCCGCATTATTTCTGGCTATGTGACCGGTCCCCTGCTACGCCTGGCCCAGCTCTGGCAGAACTTCCAGGAGACGGCCCTTTCCTTGGAGCGGCTGAGCGACATCATCGATACGCCCCAGGAGCAAACCCCCCAGGAAAAAGACAACATCCTCATGCCCCAGGTGATCGGCAAGGTCAAATATGAAGATGTGTCCTTCCGGTTTGGCACCCAGGGTGCCATGCAGCTCACCAATGTCAACCTAGAGATCCAGCCGGGCACTTTTGTGGGCATTGTAGGCCAGAGTGGCTCGGGTAAGAGTACCCTGACCAAGCTGTTGCCCCGCCTCTACCATCCCAACGCGGGGCGCATCCTGGTGGATGACTATGATGTGGGCAAGGTGGAACTCAACTCCCTGCGCCGCCAGATTGGCATTGTGCCCCAGGATTCGTTGTTGTTCGAAGGCACGGTGCAGGACAATATCGCCCTGACCCGGCCCGATGCCAGCTCTGAAGCCATCGTTGAGGCGGCTCGGGTGGCCTGTGCCCATGACTTCATCATGGATTTGCCCCAGGCCTATGGCAGCCAAGTGGGAGAGCGGGGGGCGAGCCTGTCCGGGGGACAACGCCAGCGGGTGCGATCGCCCGCACCATCATCCAAAACCCCAACCTCCTGATCCTCGATGAAGCCACCAGCGCCCTCGACTACGACACCGAGCGCCAGGTCTGCCTCAACCTGATGGATGCCTTCCGAGGGCGGACGGTTTTGTTCATCACCCACCGCCTGCCGACAATTCAAAATGCAGATCTGATTGTCGTCATGGATCGGGGATCGATTGTGGAAACGGGCACCCACCGGGAACTCATGGCGGAGCGAGGCCGCTACTACTGCCTCTACCAGCAGCAGGATAAGCAAAGCTAGGCCCTTGCCCGCTGCCCGACTCGACCCTTGCCCAACCCCTGCCCAACCCCTGCCTAGTTCTCGCACCAAGGATTTAGAACGATGTCGCGAACTCCCCTTTCAGGCGCTGCCCCGAGCCCTGCCAGCCCCAACGCTTCCAACGGCTTGGGCTCGGCTCCTCAGGGTTTATCCCAGGCCCAGGTTCAAGCCAATGGCCGTGGAGCCACCACCCATCGCCTAGGTAGCCCGACCCTGCAAGGGGGCAATGGCGCGGCTGCGGGTGTACCGCTGGGGGGCAGCAGCGAAGGGCAAGGGAGTAATGGAAATGGCAACGGCAATGGAAATGGGAGTGGCCAGCTAGAAACGCCGTCGCCCTCTCCGTCACTCCCTGACTTTGATCGCCCTGTCATTTTTCGCCAGCCCCCCCTCTGGTCGAAGCTTATTCTGATGGCCATCATGGGGGTCACCACCTTTGCGGTGGGCTGGGCCTGCCTGGCCAAGGTGGAAGAGGCGATTCCCGCCCAGGGCAAGCTAGAGCCCCAGGCCGCCGTCAAGGAAATTCGTGCCCCCCTGGGAGGGGTGGTCAGCGCCATCGAGGTACGCGAAGGCGAGCAGGTGAAGCAAGGCCAGGTTCTCATTCGCCTCGATCAGACCGCCGCCCAGGCCCAGCTCGATTCCCTGAGTGAGGTGCGCGCTGCCCTGGTGGCCGAAACCAACTATTACAAATCGGTTCTGATTGGCCGCAATGCCCCTCTGCCCGAGGGCTATCAGGTGCCAGCGGGGTTGGTCGCTCTGGGGGACAACCGGGCGGCGCTGGTGGCGGAAAATGAGCTATTTCGAGCTCAATTGACGGGGACGAGCACGACGAGCTTGGACTCAACCCAGCAGGCCCGTCTGCAGATCAGCAATGTGGAGCGCAACTCACGGGAAGCAGCCGCCCAGCTCGCCATTGACCAGCAGCAGCAGCAGCTCAACCAAGCCCGCAGTCGCATAGAAAACACGCGACTGCAAATTGCCAATGCCAAGAGCCAGTTGTCCAATGCTCAAAGCCAGCTCAAGAGCGCTGAGGATGCCCTGGCGATCGACAGCGATATCCTGGCCAAAATCACGCCCCTAGCCCGAGATGGCGGCATTGCCCAAATTCAGTTCCTGCGCCAGCAGCAGGAAGTGGGCAGCGGCCAGGCTAACGTGACCCAACAGCAGGCGGAGGTGGCCAACCGCAAGGCGGAACTGAGCAACCAGGAGGCTGAGCTGAGGCAGCTCCAGCAGGAAGAGCAGCGCTTAATCAGTGCGGTGGCCCAGTCCCAGGAGGAGTTGCTCAATACCATGGCGCGCTCCCAGCAGGATCCCCTGAGTCGCATTGGAGACAATGACAAGCGCATTGCTGAAATTGATAGCCAGTTGAATAAGGCGATCGTGGAAAACGAGAAAAAAATTAACGAGCTGGATAGCCAGCTTAGCCAAACCAAGGTGACCCTCGGCTATCAGGAATTGACAGCGCCTGTTAGTGGTACGGTTTTTGACCTTCAGCCCACCAGCCCAGGTTTCGTCAGCAATGCCAGTGAGCCGATCTTGAAGATCGTGCCAGAGGGAAGCCTGGTTGCCGAGGTGTTCATTACGAATAAGGACATTGGCTTTGTTTATGAATGCCAAAATCCCAGTGACCTCTCGACCTGCATGGACGTAGATGTACGAATTGATTCATTTCCATTCAGTGAATTTGGTGATGTGGACGGCAAACTGATCGAGATTGGTGACGATGCCCTGCCCCCAGACCAGCTATTTAACTTCTTCCGCTTCCCGGCGGAGGTGCAATTGGCCAAGCAAGAGATTATGGTGAATGGTCAGCCGATGCAGCTTCAGTCGGGCATGTCGATCAGTGTAAATATAAAGACTCGACCTCGACGCGTAATTACTTACTTTACAGACCTGTTTTCCCGCAAAAAAGACAGCTTTACGTCTCGTCAGTAATCCGCCATCTCGGTAGTTGAAGCTTGGTCAGCCTGGGCTGGGTGGGTAGGTAGCTTAGCCACTCCATGGTTGCTTTATGCAATTCCCTTAGGCGGTTAAACCTTCAATGAAGTGAGACTGCCGTCTGCCCTCGGAGTAGATTTTGGATGTCAATCTAGGGGCAGGGCTACTCTCGATGGCTAGCTCTATCCCCCCTTGGGGGGCCTTTCCCCCTAAAAGTTGTTTTTGCTATAGTTTATCCGCGAGGTATGGCGCTAGTCTGGGAAATAAGCCTGGCTTGAGGGATAGGCCCATTCCTGGTTCAAAGCCCATGCCGCTAGAGAATATCGGCCTGAAGGATATTGAAAGGATCTCGATAGTTGGGGGTACTGGTTTGGGTGGGCGGTGGCTTGGGCTTCCTAGGCTCGGCACATCGGCTTAGGCAAGTCGGCTGAGCGCCCTTGGTGGAGGTCGGTCTTTGTTAGGTGCGGCGTTGCCGAGTTTGGCATAGCTCAGTGCGGAATCCTGGGACTCGAAGCGCTGGAGCCCCGACCCCGAAACTCGGAACCAGTCCGAAATTTTTACCGATAGAGTCCTGCTTTGGCGAGCTGTTGTCTAAGGTCTATGGATAATCAAGCGCAGGATAATTTGCTCTCGTTTCGGCAAAGCCAGGCTCGCCAGAGTCATCTACTGGAGCTGTGTGGCACCAAGACGCCGTTTCGCGATCGCTACCAGATTGCTAAGGCGATCGGCAAAGGTGGATTCGGCATCACCTTCCTGGCCCGAGATCTCGTGTTGCCTGGGGCTCCCCCCTGCGTGATCAAACAGCTCTGCCCCAAGATTAACGATGCAGCGGCGCTGCTGCGCGCCCAGAAGCGGTTCGAGCGTGAAGCCCATACCTTGGGCTCCCTGGGGGGACATGCCCAGATTCCAACGCTGCTGAACTACTTCGAGCAGGATGGCGAGTTTTTTCTGGTTCAGGAGTATATTCACGGCCATACTCTCAGCAAGCTGGTTAAATACCGGGGGGCCTGGTCTGAGGCGGCGGTGAGGGGCTTTCTCAAGGAAATTCTGCCCATCTTGGATTACATTCACCGCAGCCAGGTGATCCACCGAGACGTCAAGCCGCCCAATATTATGCGCTGTCGCTGTACCGGGCGTTTGGTGCTGTTGGACTTTGGTGCGGTCAAGGAGTTTATTACGCTGGAGGCTCGCGACACAGCCCACGTCCCGACGACCCATTTTGTTGGCACGATGGGGTTTGCGCCGCCGGAGCAGTTGGCCCTGCGGGCGACTTTTGCCACGGATGTTTATGCGGTGGGGGTGACCTGCATTTTTCTGCTGACGGGGAAATCACCCGCCAAAATGGGCGTTGATCCCCACACTGGAGGATTGCGCTGGCGGGATCAGGTTTCGGTCAGCGCCCCCTTTGCGCGTTTGCTAGAGAAAATGACCAGTATTTCCCTGCGCGATCGCTACAAAACGGCGGCTCAGGTATTGAAAATGATGGATGTGGAAGAGCTGCGGGATGAGCTGGAGCTTTGTATGCACCGCCGCGAGCCCGAGCCGCTGCCTGTGAATACGCCTTCCTATGTCTCCCCCTCTGCCCGCATGGCTGCTTCGATCCGTGGCCTGCGCGATCGCCGCTCAACCCCAGCCAAGTCCCAGTGGAATCTGCGGCCTGGGGACAGACACCAAGCGCTGATGTATTCCCGCTAGGGCTGTACAGCGCGATCCGCTTCAGCCTAGGCTGACGCGGATCGCGCTGTCGGGTCGGTCTCCAGCGTTGGTCGGGGCCTGTGTGAGCTTCCCTTGCCTAGACCTGAGCCAACACTCGTTCTGCTTGCTCAGCGGCGGCTTGGAGCGGGGAGAGCGCGTAGACTTCCGCAGAATTGTTGGGACTCTCGATCAGCTTGACCTTGTGGAGCTGGGCACCGGTGCTGGCCATGGGCTGGCTGAGCAGGTCGCGGATGTGAACTGCGATGTTTTCAGCGGTGGGCACCACCTCGGCGAAGTAGGCAATGTCTTTGTTGAGGAAGGTGTGGTCGAAGGGCTCCACGACATATTGGTCAATGATTTGCTGAACCTGGCCCAGATCGGCAATCATGCCGGTGCGTGCATCGATCTGGCCCTTGATCGTGACTTCCAAATGGTAGTTGTGGCCGTGGCCGTGGGGGCGGGCACATTTGCCGTAGATTTCGCTGTTTTCCTCGAAGCTGAGCTTGGGGTTGGCCAAGCGATGGGCTGCGCTGAAGTGGGTTTTGATGGTGAGATAGGCTTCCATGGCATTTCCTTGGTAGTCGGCCCAGAGTTCTGGGTGTTCGAAGAGTTGAATATTGGTGATGGGGAGCTGGTCCGCGAGGCGGTTCCAGATCTGTCGCGCCAGGTTCTCGGTGGTGGGCAGGGTGGCTTGAAACTCTGGCCAGGCATCGTTCAAAAACGAAAAGTCTAGCTGGGAGGTGATTTCGGTTTTGATCACCCGTTTGACATCGGAGAGGTTGAGGACCATGCCGTAGTCGTCTAGCTCCCCTTCCATGGCGACGAACAGGACGTAGTTATGGCCGTGGCCTGGCGATCGCGCACAGGCTCCAAATCGCTCGAAGTTTTCGGCCTCGCTCAGTTCTGGAAGCCAGTAGCGATGGCTGGCTGAGAACTGGGCACGGCGGTTGATGACGCATTTCATGGCGATCGCGCGATATTAAGCTTTGTCAAGATTTCCTTTACTACCATAGAGGGTCGCTGGGGCGATCGGGTAGGGAGATTTCCGGCCTAGGGGATCGCGCCCGGATTGGGGATTGGGCCAGACTGGGTAACTTGATCGGCGACGCAGGCGATCGCCCCCCTAAGATGGAAGCTAAATCTAGCAGCGTGGGTCTAGGGCAGCAGCGTCGTGAAAGATCTCCTCCAGGGCATCAATATTTACTTTGTTGGCATGATGGGTGTCGGTAAAAGCACCATTGGCCGTTTAGTGGCCAAGGAGCTGGGCTATCAGTTTTTTGATACCGATACCTTGATTGAGCAGGTGGCAAAGCGCTCCATTAAGGAGATTTTTGCCCAGGAGGGAGAGGTCGCCTTTCGCGAGCTGGAGAGCCAGAGCCTGGCGGAGCTATCGGCGTACCAGGGGTTGGTGATTGCGACGGGGGGCGGCATTGTCACCCGGCGGGGCAACTGGAGCCATCTTCAGCAGGGGTTGGTGATTTGGCTGGATGTGCCGTTGGAGATGCTTTATCAGCGGCTGAAGCGCGATCGCACTCGACCTTTGCTCCAAACGGAGAATTCTAAAGCAACCCTGCGCCAGCTTTTGGAAGTGCGCCGCCCGCTCTATGGGGAGGCGGATTTGCGGGTGGTTCCCCAGCCCCGCGCGAGTACCCAGGAGACGGCCCAGCAGGTGCTTAGGGCAATTCCGTCGGTGTTGAAGACCCGTCCGTCCCAGCCGCCTTGGCCCGCTGTGTCGCCGGAGTCAGGCGACTGAGTTGTTTGGGGCGATCGCTTCAGGCCGAGGAGTGGTGGCGGGGTGGCTCTATTTTTCTAGGCGGATGGCGTACCACTGGGCGGTGCGGCCGGGCTCCAGTTCTAGCTCGCAGGCGTCGGCTTGCAGGGCTTGGGCTTGGGCTTTGCGGCTGGGTTGCTGCTGTAGATCGGCGGGCAGGGCATCGGGGTATTGTTCAAGCCACTGTTCGAGTTGGGTGAGGAGTTCGGCTGCGGAGACGATCTGTTCTGCTTCGCCCGGTTGTAGGACGACAAAATAATCTTCGCTGTAGAGAGAGGCGCTGGACATGGGGAATTGGGGGTGGGGAGATGGGGAGGTAGGGAGATGGGGAGATTTGGGGGATGCTTTGGGTGTTGTCTGCTGCTTTGGAAAGTGGCGGGCGATCGCAGAAACTTTCAGCCACTGCCAGCGTCAGAGTAACCATTCACCGGGAATGTTGAACCACCGCTGGGAAGGGCTCTGCTTTAGTTGGGAGTCCCTGTTCAGCGGTGATTTTTTATGGAGATTTTCGTTACATTTTTACCTCCATCTCCCCATTTTGACCACGGCTACGGCATTATCGAACTCAATGACGAAGACGAGGAACGTCTAGGCCGCATGGTGGTTTCTGCCGCTCTGGAGAACTTAGTTTCTGTCCCCAGCGCCCCAAGCCAAGCGGCATAAACCACGGCCCAGGCCCTGAGTGGAGAAAATGACGGCTACCAATATTGCGCCAGTTGCAGCAGTTCCTGTTCGGCCTGGGCCAGCCTCTCGGCTCGCACCTCTGCTCCTTCCCCTAGGCGATCGGCCACCACAAAGGTGAGGTCGGCGATGCCCATGATCTTGAAGATGGCCTCCAGATAGGGCTCTAGGAAATTGCGGCTGGCGGCCTCTGTGCCAGGGCGGTAGTTGAATTTGCGTGTGGTGATGACCAGGGCTTTTTTGCCTGTGAGGCAGCCTTGGGGCTTGCCCTGGCTGAGGTCGAGGCTGCGATCGCGCCGCACGACCTGATCCAAATAGGCCTTCAGCGCAGTCGGAATCGTCAGGTTGTACATCGGCACTCCGAAGACGTAGTAGTCGGCGGCGAAGAGTTCATCCAGGAGCTGGTCGGATAGGGCGATCGCCGCCATCATCTCCCCAGTGCGGGCCTCGGGCTCCGTTTCATAGGCCGCCACCCAGGTTTGATCAATGGCAGGCAGCGGCTGTTGACCCAAGTCCCGGTAAATCACCTGGGGCTGCTGGCTCGAACCCGCGCTCAAACTTGCACCTAAATTCGCATCTAAATTTGCACCGGAAGATACCGCTGGCTGGGTGGCTCCGTGGCGAGTCTGCCAGGCCTGAACAAAGGCTGCCGTTAGGGCGCGGGAGGCAGACCCCGCCAGACGGGCGCTGCTGTCGAGGTGGAGCAAAATCGGTGGTTGAGACATGGTGAATGACCTGGCAAACGACCTGAGAGGATGTTTGAGAATGGCTTTGGCTGTAGCTGATGGTGCCCATAGCCCGTACTTTTGCTTAAAAAAACAGGCATAGCCTAGCCTGTTAGGTATAGGAGCGCTGGCTTTGGCGAATCCTCAAACATCCTCTGCTGCTGGCAGCCCGGTAAGGGGGAGGGGAAGGTTTCCGGTGGTCTGACCCAAGGCTTTAAGCTTCCCACAGTAAATTCTGAGCTTGTGGGAAGATGTTAGCCAATCAATCCGGCGTAGGGATTCTGAACGCTTTTCCCTGAACAACCGTTGCTGTGGCCAGCGCTGTAATAGGCGCTATAACAAGCGCTGGAGGGCAAGGACGCTCTGGGATTGGACCGACGCTCTGGGATTGGCAAGCATCCACGACTTTAGAACACCATGGGCATCTTCGACTGGGGCATCGTCGCCATCTACGCAGCCATACTGGTTGGCATTGGCGCTTATGCCAGCCGCAAGCAAAACGATACCGATGAGTATTTCCGTGGGGGACGACAGATTCCCTGGTGGGCGATCGGCATCTCCATTATGGCAACGTCCTTCTCCGCTGCGTCCCTGTTGGGTGGCCCCGGTCAGGGCTATGACAATGGCTTGCTCTGGCTCCAGATGCAGCTCGGCGACCTGCTGGGCTATGGCTTGGTGATTGCGATTTTGCTGCCCCTGTTTGTTCGCCTCAACATCACCACGGCCTATGAATATTTGGAGCGGCGCTTTGATGCCAAAACCCGCTCCCTAGGGGCGATCTGCTTCTTGATGTTTGTCATCGCCCGCCTGGGGGGCTTGCTCTATGCCGCTTCCCTGGTGGTGGCCCAGGTGACGGGCCTTTCCAGCACTGAAGCGATTTTGCTGGTGAGCATCATTGCCGTGGCCTACACCGTGGTGGGGGGCATCACCGCTGTGATTTGGACCGATGTGCTCCAGTTCGTGATGATTTTCCTGGGCATTGCGGCGGGCATCTGGTCGGTGTCCCAGGGGGTTCCCGGTGGCCTGGGCCAGCTCTGGGCGACGGCGGCGGCGGCGGGCAAGTTCCAGGCGATCGACTTGACCTGGGATCCCGCCTCGATTCGGACCCTGCCGACGGCGTTGCTGGCCTATGGCACCCTGGCCTTTGCCGTGGCGGGCACGAACCAGCAGTCGGTCCAGCGCTATGTGTCCTGTCCGGATGTGGCTTCGGGGCGGAAGGCGGCGCTGCTGGGCTGGTTTACGGGATTGATTGGGGTGGCGGTGACGCTGCTGTTGGGGATATTGCTGTTTGCGTTCTACAGCATCAATAGTGGCAGCCTGCCCCCAGAGATTTCGGGGGACAAGATCCTGCCCTACTTCATCGTCACTGAAACGATGCCCCTGGGGGCAGCGGGCTTGCTGGTGACTGCGGTGTTTGCAGCGGCGATGTCTTCAATTGATTCGGCTCTCCATGCCCTATCTACCTGCATCACCGTGGATTTTTATCGGCGCTATGCCAAGCTTGAAAAGAGCGAGGCCCATTATTTGCGCTTTAGTCAGATTCTGATTGTCTTCTGGGGCATGGTTGGCACGCTGTCTGCGTTCTATGTCGCTTCGACGGGGGAGGATTTGCTGCCGTTTTTGGTGCTGTATTCCACGCTCTCCCTGGGGCCATTGCTGGGGATATTTTTGCTGGGGGTTTTGGTGCCTCGGGCCAATGGGGCTGGGGCGTTCTTTGGCAGTATTTTGGCGGTGGCGATTTTGGCGATCGGGGGCGAGCAGGGCTGGCTGGACTTTCCGGGCATTTGGCGGGCGGCGTTTTCGGCTCCCTTGACGCTGCTCCTGGGCAGCCTGATTTCCCTGGTGACCAAGACGCCTGCGCGGGGCTCGGTGGTGGGCTTGACGCTGTGGAGCCCCCCTGGGGAAAACCCTGCTGAGCCAGCGGACCGGCAGCGGCCTCGGGGGTGAGGCTGGCTGGCGTTCTGGCGGCGAATGTGAACGATGGTTTAATCTGGGCGGCGATTCGGGGGCGATCGCACAAGGTTCTGATAAAGACTTGCGTACTTACCCGGTTTGAGTTTTCAGCCAGACCAAAACTGTTGCATAATTAGAGACATAAACCTTCGGTAACTACTGAGTTCGCCCAGGCACATCCGGGACGGTTCAGCTTTCACGGCGGAGCAGCGGTGAGCATCGGGTTATCGGGGGCCACGCGAGGGTTCAAAGTGCCCCTGGTTGGGCGATTTTGGGTGATTGCGTGGACGACTAGAGGATCTGAGTGGCTGGGCTATCCCAGCCTTTTCTTCAACGGATTTCTCACTTTCCCATCTTCCAATTTTGTCCATCTTCCGATTTTGTCTTTTCACTGCTAGAGCTGGCGTCCCCCCATCCCGGTGAAAAGAAGATTTCTTTTAGCTCAGGATTACCCGACCCATGCGATATCTGACTGGGTGCATTGTTGCCCTCGCTGGCTTAACCGCCTTGCCAGACCTGTTCTGGGCCCTGCCGGGGGCGGCGGAATCCCGCGCTGGGGAGCCTGCCCAGGTGGCCCAGCTCAACCCCCAGCGCGGTGATGCTTTTGGGGTGGATGCCCGTCGGTTGCTGATAGAACAGGCCACCCTGGCCAGCCGCCTGGAGCGGGCCATGGGCGGGCCGGATCCCAATGCAGTGCGGGCTGTGGATGGCCAAATTGTGATCCACAGCGGCGGGCTGGATCGGTTTATGGCGCTGTATTCTCCCCAGGGCCAGCCTGACTGTGGCTCTAGGGCTGGAGATTTGGCTGGGAGCGGGACGCTCCAGGCACTTGTGGTTTGCAATTTGTTGGCCAATGGCAAGGACTTCCAGGGGTTGCAGGTCAAGCTGTTTGCCCGTTTGAACATGCTGTCGGGCATTGCTGAAGTCGAGGCGCTGCCCCTGGTTGGCGGCGAGGCGGTGGTCGAAGCGGGGGGTATTCCTGTGGACAAGCGCGGCTCCCTCAGGGAGCCCGCACCATCGCGCACCGCTGGCGCACCGGATTTACCTCCCCCGGCCGCGCCGCTGCTGGGTCGCTCGACCAAGTCCGCCATTGCTAACTATGAGCCGCCCATTTTTCCAGCGATTACGGCTCCCCCAGAGGTGCTCTCGGTCTTGGTGGAGATTCGATCGCGTCTCGATTTGGCCCAGCAGGCCTTGGACAACCAGGCGAGGGGCGATCGCCCTGGGCGTCTACTCGCTGCGGCGGCGGGGGTTGAGGCTTTGGGGTTAGAAACAGCTCCTCCTGGTCTGGGGGGAGAATTGGCAATGCGGCGGCCTGGGGCGGTGGAGCGGGCGGTGGTGGCCCTCGATGCAGGTGGAGCCGCTGGCGATCGGGCCGATACGGATCGGGCCGATGCGGATCGGGCCTACAATGTCGCCCCTGGGGAGCGGGTGCAGTATCAGACGTTTTTGCAGCAGCCCCACCGGGGCATTACCCGCCTGCTGACCCGCCAGCAGCTTGAGCCCGATCCCAATGCCCTGGGCAATCGCCTGGAACCCACGGTGGGCGATCGCTACCCCTATGCGATTTTGCTGGAGCCGACGGATCCGCCCCTGCCCGATCTGACGGCGGCTTTGGGCGATCGCCTGGCTCCGACCGACACCCAGCGGTTTCCCTTTGTGCCCCTGGGCCAGACCAGCTTTCGTCCCCGGTTGGCGATGGAGTTGGAGGGCGATCGCCTCCAGCTTGCCCAGTCTGGGTTTGATTATGGGTTTATGTTGGACCTGGGCCGATTGGCGGGGGTGACGCTGGATGACATTAGCGCAGGCCTAGAGCCCGATCAGCTAAATCTGCGGCCCGATCTGCGGGAGTTTTTCTTGAACTATCGCGTGCCGAATCAGTTGGAGAAGCTGCTCTTGGATCGCCGCCGCTTCCTCAGTGCCAAGGCTGGGCCAGGGAATCTGCCGACGCTGCTGTCGCCCCAGGCTCCGGTGGTTGTGGGCCATACCTATCTGTTGCGGACGGTGCAGTTTGATGCGCCTGAAGCGTTGACCGAGGGGAGACCTGTGGCTCCGCGCGATCGCCGCCTGTTGGATGACTATTTGGCTATGCCTGGCAAGGATTTGTTGGTCCTGTTCCAGCCGGTGGCCCAGCAGCCCAATGGCAGCTATACCTTGCTGTGGCGTGTTCTGGGGGAATTTCCGACGCCGGAGATGACTGACTTGGTCCCAGTATGCGACGTTTGAGCAGAGCAGCATTCTGGCTCCCCCGCCGAGCTTGCTCTCTGGCCCATCTGCTGGCCTGGTGCGCGGCC
>JAAUQQ010000478.1 GCA_012032745.1 Synechococcales cyanobacterium RM1_1_8 | reverse complement strand
TATGCTTCGAGGCCGAAGCAGGGGGCGGACTTTTGTAAGGCAAGGGCTGTAGCCAAGGCAAAGTCAGCCCTTCATAGCAAAGGGCGGCCAATTCTCGAAGTCCCAGTTGCAAGAAGCTCAATCCCCTTCGAGAATGCCAATCCAGGCGCAAACGCTGGCCCTGTAGAACGACGCTGAGACCGAGCATCCAAGCGAAGAGGTAGGCAATATCGAGCAACATGAACATATCTTGCCCCTCTTCGTCACCCCCTGTCTCATTGAAACTTACCGCATAGAAAGGCTTTCAGGACTTTTCTGCACCACTAAGGAGCCAGATCCAACGATTGAAGCCCTTTGAACTCGATGGGAAACCTATTGAATTAGGGAAATGGTTCATTGATATCTCAGGCTCCTCACTCACTCAAACTGGATGATTTTTTGTTTGGGAATCCCTTACCGCCTCCGCCCATCCTTTCCACCACCATGATCATCAACCACCTGCTGCGTCGTCGCTCCGAACCCGGCATCAGCATTACCAACCTCACCGCAGAAGTGCGTCAAAAGCTTGTCGCTAGCGGCATCCACAATGGTCAGGCCCTGCTCTTTTCGCGCCATACCACCACCGCCCTGGCGATCAACGAGGACGAAGAGCGCTTGCTCGAAGATATTAAGGTGTATCTCAACCGCCTAGCCCCCGAAATCGCAATGCCCATCGCGGGCGGTGGCAGCCACCGTTACCTGCACAATGACCTGGACCAGCGGCCTAATATTCCCGCCGATGAGCCCCTCAACGCCCACTCCCACCTGATGGCGATTACCCTCAGCCAGAGTGAGGTCATTCCCATCGTGGATGGGGAGCTAGCCTTGGGCACCTACCAGTCGATTTTGCTCTTTGATTTGGATGGCCCCAGAGATCGAACGGTGCTGTTACAACTATGGGGAGAGGCTGAGGCAAAATGAGCCAAGACGAGGCTAAACTGAGTCCGGCTCAGCAGGATCGGCTAAGGGCAGAACAGCTTTTGCTGCGGGGACAGGCGGCGATCGAGGCGGGGGCTTACCGGGCTAGCATTGACCTGTTGCTCCAGGCTTCGGCGCTGGCGCAGCCTCTAACGGCGCTCCATGGGGAAATTCAGGTGTGGCTGGTGACGGCATATCAGGCCCAGGGAGATTCGGGGCGTGCGATCGAGGTTTGTACGAACCTTAAGAAGCATCCCGATGCGGGGGTGAGGGATCAAGCGAAACAGTTACTCTATATCTTGGAAGCGCCGCGCCTAGCCACGAAAACGGACTGGATCGTCGAGATGCCGGACTTGGCGGCGGTAGAAGGGACTGAGACCGCCAATCAATGGAGTCGCGGCGGCGGGCGACAAGCAAAGGAGCCGGAACCAGAGCCTTGGATTCCGGAGCCGCCCGATCCGGAATAGGTGAACTTGCAGGATGAGCCGTTTGTCTGGGTGCGATCGCTGCGGTAATCCTGGTGCTGGGTGGATTGATGTGGTTGATGTAGCGACAGTGCCCCATCTGCCCTTCAGCGTCCTCGGCCGATGACGCTGGAGGGGATCCTGAACAATCCCGGCTCAGATTCTGTAATATAGTATGGGCGACCGATTGCCTCTAGCGTCTTCACATATCACCATAGTCATCAATTAAATGTATTAACTAATACCCAGTATGAGATTGTTTGGCATAAACTTGGGGATGTGTGTACCAGCCTGAATGTCTGGGGCTATCGGCTTATATGAATGCTATCCCATTCCAAGCCAGGCAATGTTGTGCCGTTAAACCGTATACAAACGACTTATCACTGGTGATGCAAAACACTGATTTCCCCAAGGTTACGATTGGTATACCCGTATACAATGGTGAGAATTTTCTAAGAGAAGCAATAGAGTCCGTTCTCAATCAGACCTATGGGGACTTTGAGTTGCTATTGTGCGACAATGCTTCGACAGACTTGACGGCTGAAATTTGCCAAGAATACGTTCAACGGGATAGTCGGGTTCGCTATCATCGAAACCCAGAAAATATCGGTCTTTCTCGAAATCTCAATCGAGTTTTCGAGCTGTCCAGGGGGGAATACTTCAAGTGGGCTGCCCATGATGACTTGATTGCTCCAAACTATTTGTCGTCCTGCTTAGCGATCATGGAGGCAGACCCCGAAATTGTTCTATGTCAATCCCATATCCAAGTCGTGGGCAAGGAGGGTAAGCCGATCTTCGCGGGGATTAGCGACAATGATGATGTCGTCGTGACCGCTGTGAATGCAAACGTATCGCTACCACTCGATTCCCAATCTCCCTACGTCAGGCTTAAAGCAATAACCGTAGATGCTACAGACTGGCTTCAGGTCTATGGCCTAATCCGGCGGGACGCACTTCTAAAAACACCTCTCTTTGGGGCCTTTCCAGCCGATGACATGATTCTCTTAGCACAGCTAGCGTTGCTAGGTCGTTTCTATACCTTGCCTGAATCCTTGTTCTCCAGTCGCCGTCATCGCGATCAGTCCATCAGTCTCGGCATGGATTACTCCATGCACCAGTTTGCAATTTGGTTAAATCCTGACAAGAAGGGAAAACTTATTTTTCCGCATTGGGAAATTATCGCCAAGTGTTGGCAATCCATTCAAGAGTCCCACTATCGAGGAGTTGATAAGCTATCCCTTTATCTGTGCCTGGCCAAGCTCATCGCCAAGTTGAAAAAGCACCTGGGCAAAGATCTGATTATTGGATTGATTCAGTTAGTGGAGAGAGCCGGACGGTCTGTTTTTGTTCAAGCGAATGCTGTGCCTAATCAGCTCATCTTTAATCGTTTCCCTCGACTCATTTAGTCCAGAGGACCTTGTCTGGGTTATATAGAACCAACAATGACAGCGGAGCCTATGGGTGAATGGCACTGGCATAAGAGAGAAAAAAGGCTTCAAACGCTGTGAACGTTGAAGATCAGAGTGTTGAAGCCCTAAAACACTACCTCTACTATGTCGAATCGAGCGGAAATCCTCAAGCAGCGATACCGCAACAGTGTGGGTCTGCCGTTTGAGCGAGTCCTAAGCGAGAGTGAGATCGCCCAAGTGCTAGCGGAGGAGGGTGTGAGCTATCGTCAGGTCCTCTACACCCCGATGGTGGTGCTGTGGGCCTGGATATCCCAGGTGCTCG
>JAAUQQ010000477.1 GCA_012032745.1 Synechococcales cyanobacterium RM1_1_8 | reverse complement strand
CCCGCCCTCACCCCCCGACCCCTCTCCCAGCAGTGGGAGAGGGGAGAAATAGCCGTCAATTGGCTGTTAATGGGGCCGCTGCCCGCGATACCGAGTGGCCCCCAGGACCAAGAGGGCGATCGCGCCCAAGGCCAACACTACTGGCAGAACTTCCCCGGTCTGGGCCGCTTGCCGTCCCGAGCTGCCCAGCCACACAAAGGGCGCAACCCCCGGCACCGTGCCCAGCAGTGTCCCCAGCCCATAGTCCCGAAACCGCATCGCCGTCAGCCCTGCGGCCAAATTGACCAGGCCATAGGGAAATAGCGGCAGCAGGCGAATGGCGAACATATAGGCCAAGGCATTCTGGCCGATCGCCCCATCCAGATCCTGTAACCTCTCGGGTAAGCGGGCTGCGGCCCAGCGGCGGCCCACCGTGCGAGCCAGAACAAAGGCGATCGCCGCCGCTCCCAGTGCCCCCATCGTCGTCCAGAGTAGGCCCAGCTTGAAGCCAAACACCGCGCCACCCAGCACATTTAGCGCCGTCGAAGGCAAAATCAGCAGTGTCGCCAGGACATAGACCGCCCCATACAGCAGCGGAGCCCAAGCACCCCAGCGCTCCAGCCAGGCCCCCAAGGCCGCCCCATCCAGATCCACCGCCCAGCGCAAGACCGCCAGGGTCGCGCCCAGGCAAACCATCGCCAAAACAAGGCCCCAGCCCTTGGGGTGATTTGGGTTGGAATGATGTTGGTTGGAAGGATCTGGGCTCATGGCGATCGCGCCCCGCTGCCCCAGCTCCGCCGCTGGGTGAACCGGGCCGACTCGCTAAGACCTCCGCCTCCGCCAAGCCATACAGCTCCCGCACCAAATACAGGGGCCGCCCCTTCACCTCTTCATAGATGCGCCCCAAATATTCCCCCATAATCCCCAGGGTCATGAGCTGGACGCCGCCCAGAAACAGCATTGTCACCATTAGCGAAGCATAGCCCGGCACATCAATGCCAAAGATCAGCGTCCGCAGCACCAGAAACGTCCCCCGGCAAAAGGCGGCCAGGGCGATCGCCAAGCCCACATAGCTCCAAATCCGCAGCGGCCCAAAGCTAAAGGAGGTGATGCCATCCAGGGCAAAATTCCACAGCCGCCAATAGTTCCACTTGCTGCGGCCCCGGTGGCGCTGGGCGCGATCGTAGGGCAAGGCGATTTGCCTAAAGCCCACCCAGGCAAACAGGCCCTTCATGAAGCGGGTGCGCTCGGGCAATTGCTTGAGTGCTTCCACGGCTCGGCGATCCATCAAGCGGAAATCTCCGGTGTCGCGGGGAATGGCGATCGCCGTCATGGCGCTGATCAATCGATAGAATGCCTTGGCCGTCGTGCGCTTGACCCAGGACTCGCCCTGGCGCGATCGCCGCTGGGCATAGACCACCTCATAGCCCTCTCGCCACTTCTCCACCAGCGCCCCGATCAGCTCCGGCGGATCCTGCAAGTCCGCATCCATCGGAATTACGGCATCGCCCTGGGCATAGTCAATCCCAGCGGTCATGGCGATGTCCTTGCCGAAGTTGCGCGAGAGAGCAATGACCTTAATGGCGCTGTTGCGGTGGCGGTGGAGAATCAACAGGTCTAGGGTTTCGTCCTTGCTACCATCATCCACACAGATGATTTCATGGGAGAGATCGAGTTGTGCTAGCACCCGTTCCAGTCGCTCAAACAACTGTTCCAGGTTGGGCGCTTCGCAATACAGCGGCACCACGATGGAGAGGGTCACCATCGTCAGGCTTCCCCCGGAAATCGCAGCGCATCGTACCAGCGAATCTCAAGCAAAGCTGCCGTCATGGTGTCGCGCCCCCTGGGAGATTCTGAAAGAGCAACACCCCACCCTGTTCATAGGTGCGCTGCCAACTCGGTTCCCGGTACAGCCGCTCCACCAGCGCCTGCACCGTCTCGGCAGAACTGGCCCAGCCGGGATGCTGGGTATTCAGCAAGACATGCTCATAGGGGCTCAAGTCCAGGTTTTCACTGCCTGGCTCCGCCAGGGTCACGAGGGGGCGATGGGTCAAATGGGGGGCCATTTGCGAGGTCGTGAGAACCCCGCCCTGGGTTTGCACCTGGGCGATCGCCCCTGCCATCGCCCCCACCGTATCCCACTGGGACAGGTACAGCGAGCCAAAGTAGCCATACTTCGCTAGGGCCAACCAAGCCACCGTCGCCCACAAAACAATCCAGCGCGGTCGTCGCAGCCAGCCCCGTTCCGTCGCCAGGGCTGCCATGATCGCCACCAGGAAAAACGGCAGCATCGGTAGGGCATATTGATGGGTTAAATCCTTCTGGGGCTGGTGGTCTGCCAGCAAATTCAAAAACAGCGTCGGCCCCGCCCCCAGCAGCGGCAGCAGGTGACGCGGCGACAGCCCCCAGATCAGCGGCAGCAGCAGCAAGACCAGATATTCTAGGTTAGCCGCAGTGAATAGATACTCCAGGATGACCTGGGGCCGCCGCAGCAGATTTGCAAAATCCCCAGGACGGAATCCCCCAGGTAGCTATAGCGTCCCACCGCCTGGGCCTCTTCGCCGCTGAAGGCTGGGATAATTATCTGGGTGCTGATGCCAAACCAGGCGATGCCCAGGGCCAGGGCCAGGAAGCCAAAGCTTCGACGCTGGGCCAGCAAAAGCCACAGTCCCAAAGCGGCGATCGTCAGCGACAGCACCGCCTTGCAGGACAGCACCAACAGCACAGCGGCGATGAAGCCGAGCCAGTTGCGCCGCCGCGCCGCCCAGATCGCCCCCAGCAGCGCGGGCACCGCCATGACTTCGGGGTGAAAGTCGAACAGGTTGGCATTGAAGACCACGGGGTAGAGCAGGTAGACCCAGACCAGGGCGATCGCCTGGGCTCGCTTCAGTCCATGGTCCAGGGCCAACTGCCAAACGAAGAATCCCCCGCTGGCTAGGGCGATCGCCTGCACCGCGAGCAGCCAATAGACGCTGGGAAAAACCCAATACAGCAGCGCCAGGGGATAGAGCACGAAGGCAGCGTGGTCGCCCAGGGCATGGAAGCCAATCAGCGACACCAGCGGCTCCACCCCCGGCTGAGCAAATACACCGCTTGGTCAAAAATGCCCAGGTCATAGGCATTGGGATTGGAATAGGCGGTGGCGCAGGCTGCT
>JAAUQQ010000075.1 GCA_012032745.1 Synechococcales cyanobacterium RM1_1_8 | reverse complement strand
TCGCCGTCATCTCCGGGTGGGTTTGCTTCAGCGCCTGGGCCGCCAGCCGTTGCGCCCGCAACCGTTCCAGCAGCTTCGCAATCGTCAGTTCAGGGCGCTGCTCCAAATGCCGCCCCAGCCAGCTCAATCCCCAAAGGCAACCGCCCCACCCACTCCTCACCACACAGCAACCTGGCATCCTCTGGCTCTGCCTCAATCCGCTCCCCCGCCACCAAACTGCCCAACAGCTCCAGCGCCGCCTCCGGCACCAACACCTCCAGCTCCAGCCGCTGCCCCGCTGGCAAAATCGCCCGCCGCGTCGTCAGCAATACCCGAAACCGCCCCGCCGTAGGCAACAGCGCCTTCAGCGGGCCATAGTCCTGCACATCATCCACCACGATCAGCACCGGCCCCTCCCCCGGCCAGCGCTGACAGCACCAGGCCAGCGGATTCTCAATTTGCTCCGGCACCGTCAGCCCCAAATGGGTCTGAGCAAACTGGACAATCTGCGGCTCCAACGGCTCCACGCCCCGGACCCAGCAGACCCCGCCCGGAAACTCATCGCCCTGAATGCGGGCATACTGCAACGCCAGCTCCGTCTTACCCACACCGCCCAGCCCCACCGCCGCCGCAATATTCACCTGCTGGCTCTGGTTCAGCAGCGCATCCACCGCCGCCAAATCATCCGCCCGACCGACGAAGGCCGTCACGTGGCTCAGGGGTAAATTATTTGGGGTGCTTAACTTTGACGGTGCCCCTCCCGCCGAGTCCAGTCAAATCGAAATGTTATTCGTCTGACTCTGAACCGTCCCTAGATTAACCACCCCAATCTTCTCCGCCAACTTAGTGAGGTGCTGCAAGGCTATCTCATCGGCCCTTGCCGCCGCTGCCGTCGCATTGACCGCCGCCTGAACCTCCGGATCCGCTGCCGCAACCCGCTTAACCTCCTCAATAATCTCCACATCGATCACATTGGGGTCAGAAGCCGCCGCCAGCCGCTTCACCGTGTCTGGCGACCTGCGCTGCAAGAGCTTCATCAACTGCTGGGCCGAGGCGATCGCCCCTTCCCCCAGTTTCTCCCCCACCTTTTCGGTTGCCTTCGTCGCCAACAGCGTGAGGGCGATCGTCGCCAGCGTGATCGGGTCCATAAATCAGTAACCGAAGCAATAATAGTTACCCAGATATTAACCCAACCCCCAGCCGACCGTAGAGACGAACCGCGTTCGTCCGGCTGTGCGTTTTTTTAGCCCAAGACAAGCCCGCCTAAAGACCGGAATCCTCACCCAGCACCTGCGCCGCGATCAGCTTCAACTCCGGAAAAATGTTAGAGGCGATCGCCGCTTCACCCCGAAACTCTCGAAACTGATAAACCGGCCCCACCAGCTCCCCCCACCAAAACCCGCTTCCGCTCCGGGTCAATCAACCAATACTCCGGCACACCCAGGGCGGCATATTGTTTGCATTTATCTTCATAATCCCGCTTGTAATTCTCAGAATTCTCATCCCCTGGAGAAACAACCTCAACCAGCAATCGCGGCGGAGGCATCTCCCGAGTAACGCGCTCCCGCTGAGCAATCAGCGGCACATGAACATCATCCAAAACCGTCAGATCAGGGAAACGAGTTCGGGGCTGTCCCGGCACTTCCACCTCGCAAGAATGGGGGCGTAGGAGAGCAATGGGCACCCCAGCATTCACCAACGCCACAAACAGGCAGTTCGCCAGGAAAGCATTGAACCCGGATTCAGACATAACCGGAACCAACGCCCCATTCCAATACTCAAACCGACCCTCAGGTAGCTCTGAAAGAGGAGCGGCCAAATAGGCTTCAAAATTCTTAAATTGCCGCGCCTGGGTCACGACCATGGTTGCTAAAGCTTCCGCTCAGGGCATCTATCACCCTTTCATCATAGCCTCACCGGCCGGGTAACGGGTGCCGAAACGTCCTAAGAGCATCATGCCAAAAACTGACGATAAGACTCACTAATCTCCTCCACCGCCAGCTTATAAAACCGCTCTCCATGCTCCGGCGTGGCTAAGGCTGGATTCGAGCCCATGCGCCCATCAGGGTACTTGCGGCGAAAATCCGCTGCGCCGTAGATGCGATGGCCCCTAGGCGGATTGGGCGCTAGCTCGGCCTGCTTAATCGCCTCGGGATAGACAAACTGAGTCAACGCGACTTCGCTGGGCGTGGCATGGGAGCCCTCCTCGCTGCCGTACAGCTCCTTCGCCAGCCGATAGACGCCGCTGCCCATAAACCAATTGGCCAAATGGCAGCGGGTTTCGCTATCAGGGTCGATGCCACTGAGCGCCAAATGCTCATAGCTTTCGGCAAAGGCGGCCTTGAGCGTGGCCATGTTGCCACCGTGGCCGTTGATGAAGAAGAAGCGCCGAAACCCCGCCCCGGCCAAGCTCGTCAAATAGTCTCGAATCACTGCAATCAGGGTACTGGGCTTGAGGCTCATGCTGCCGGGAAAGGCCAAGTGGTGCAGGGCCATACCCACGTTGATCGTGGGGGCAACCAGGGCTCCCGTGGCCTCGCCGACGCCCTTGGCGATCGCCTCAGCGCAGATTGCATCCGTGCCAATCAGCCCCGTGGGGCCGTGCTGCTCGGTCGAACCGATCGGGACAATGATGCCCTGGGAGGTTTGCAGGTAGGCCTCCACTTCGGGCCAGGTGCTGAGCTGGAGTTGCATGGCGATCGTCGAAAACAATTAACAATCTAAAACATTCCCCCCAGAACGTCGCGGGACCAGTTCTAGACCCTGCCTGGACCTGGCGAGACCCGTCGCGGACAGGGCAGGAAAAGTCAGGCGATCCAGGCCGGAAAAACGGAGACCTTCTAAAATTTTGTATGCAGGGGATGGCGCAATGTGGAAGCATGGGGCATGGGCAAGCTAAAAAGCTGCCCCGCTGGACAAATTGTCACCCCCATAGCCACCCCACCTGAAACCTTCCCGTGGCGATACCAGTCAGGTTCCCCCAGGGAAAGACCGACAGCCGGTAACGGATCTAGTGTTTTGGTTGACGAAGAGGAATTGATGCTACATCGCAAAATTTATCAACTCTGCTGCGACGGTCGGGAAGTCTGTATCTTCCTTCGGGATCAGCAGCGATGGATTGAGCGGGCGCGTATTTTGGATATCGAAGGGGATCTGGTCACCCTGCGCTATGAGCTGGATGAAGAGGATGAGGTCTCGGCCTGGGAAGAGCTGGTGCGCCTCGACAGCATTGGCTCGATCAGCCAAAAAATCTCCTGCGTCAGTCGCCTGGGCTTTGAGCCTGCGGTTTCCGATGACTGCCCCGAGGCCGAGCGTTTGGATGATCCCCTGGAAATTTTGCTGGACAGCGGCCTGTCTAAGTTGGAGCAGGCCGATTGCGATCGCCAGGCCAGTGAATCCCAGGCTGAACCCAATGCCAATCCTGAGTCTTAGGTGGGTGATTGCGAGCTGGGCGATCGCGGCATCTCCTAATCTCGCCACCGCCCTGGCCCTACAGCGCCTTGCGTCGCAAAAACGGCAGCAGCACCTCTGTCACCTTTTCGTGCCAGTCTTCCTGGGGATAGTGACCGACCTCTGCGAGGGCCACCAGTTTGCCATCGGGCAATTGCTGGGCCAGGTCTTGCACCTGTTCGATCGGCAGCCAGGGATCGCGATCGCCCCAGGCCAACAGCACCGGCTTATCCCAAGTTTTTAGCCCGGCGGCAATTTCCGCCGTCGCCGCTTTGAGCTTCAGCCCCTGGATCGTGGCCTGGAGCGATCGCCCCGCCGAAGAACTCTTCAAAAACGGTCGGCGGTATTCATCCAGGTCTTTGTCATCCACCACATAGCCCCCGCCCCCTTCCAGGGTGCGGTCCACCAAAATCGGATCCTGGGTGATCACCTCCCCCAGCAGGGGAATGCCCATCTGCTTAATCTTCCACGGCAGCCGCGCCTCCGGCACAATCGGCGCATTCAAAATCGCCAGGCGGTGGACCCGCTCGGGATGGCGCAGGGCATATTGAACCCCTACGGATCCCTGGAAGCCCTGCACCACCAGGGTCACTTCCCCTAGACCCAGGGCATCCAGCCATTGTCCCAAGGCCGCCACAAAGGCATCTGGGCTGTAGGCAAATTGGCGCTTTTCGGGCTCCTCAGAGCGGCCCGCACCGATCCAGTCGGGGGCGATCGCCCGAAACCCCTGCTGGGCCAACACCGGCATCACCTTGCGCCAGCTATAGCTCTGGGAGACCAAGCCGTGGAGCAAGACCACGGGCGGGCGCTCCTGGCCCCCTGCCTGGGGCTCCGGCAGGGCTTCACGGTAGAACCAGGTGAGATTTCCAGCTTGGAGGGTCTCGGTTTGCATAGGTTAAGTAGGGATTAGAAGGCAAATAGACAATTGGCCCTCCATTGTCACCTATCGTCTATCGCCCACCCCCAAAAAATTACTTAAACCAATCAAGTCTCGCCCCCACGGCCATAGCATTACTTACGTATTAGCCTTCATCCAGCCTACGTCATTCAGCTTAGGCTAGACTCTAGGAGCAATCTCAGGAGTCAGCCTGGCCCAGTTCACTCCCCCTGGCAACTCCCTACCTCCTACGTATATTCCGAATCATTTGCTACTTTATACTCTTCTCGATTGCTGAAATTTCAGCTTTGAGACTCAAAACTTCCTTTTTTTACGTACTTCCCCTGAAGAGATAAAAGCGAGCAAGTTTCGCTTGTTGCTCCCACCGATCATCAGAACGCATCAACAGGAGTTTTGGACATGAGCGATCGAGGTGCTGAATTGCAAAGACCCGAAGCCGACCTAGCTGAGGCCCAGGAAGCTGGACAACCCAGCCCTGATCAATCTAGCAACGTGCTAGAGTTCCCCACTCCCCTATCTTCAAGCGGCGCAGAAGCAATCCAAATCTGGACTGAAGGGATGCAGCTTGCGGACCTCTGCTACCAAGCAACGCAGATGTTTCCCCCCCAGCGCGCCTACGGGCTGGATGCCCAAATCCGCATCACGGCCAGCTCCATTCCTGCAACCTTGGCCCAGGGCTATGAACAGGCTGCCGCCGCTAGCTATGCCGACTGCGTTGAGCGAGCCAGGGGAGCTTTGCTAGAACTCAAGAGTCAGCTTCGATTCTCAGAGCGGCTTTCCTTGGTGACGCCCTTGATTAATCAGATTCTCCTAGAGGAGTGTGATTTGGTTCGAGAGCGCCTAGAGAGCCTTTTGGTGGCTGCCTGAGCTGGCCCAAGCCCTAGCTAGATTCAACGGCTAGATTCAACGGCTAGATTCAACGGCTCATAGAATCGTGGCCGGTTGGGCGGCATTGACGATGCTCCAGGCGATCGCCTCCGCCACCCGAATCCCATCCACCCCCGCCGAGAGAATCCCCCCCGCATAGCCCGCCCCCTCCCCAGCGGGATAGAGCCCCTGGGTATTCAAGCTCTGTAGAGTCCTGTCGTCCCGCTTGATGCGGATGGGCGAGGAAGTGCGGGTTTCCAGGCCCGTGATCACAGCATCGGCCATGGCAAACCCCGGCAGCTTGCGATCGAAGGCCGGAATCGCTTCGCGCAGGGCCGCCGCCACATAGTCGGGCATGATCTCCGCGAGGTTGCAGAGCCGGACCCCCGGCTTATAGGTGGGCTTGACGCTGCCCAGGGCCGTGGAGGGCCTGTCCGCCAGGAAATCTCCCAGGAGCTGCCCCGGTGCCCGGTAGTCCCCTCCCCCCAGCTCGAAGGCCTGGGCTTCCAGCTCCCGCTGGAGGGCGATGCCTGCCAAGGGCTCGTCGCTGGGGAAATCTGCGGGAGAAATGTCAACGACGATGCCGCTGTTGGCGTTCTTGCCGCTGCGCTCATATTGGCTCATGCCATTGGTCACCAACTGGCCCGGCTCCGAGGCAGCGGCCACGACCTGGCCGCCGGGGCACATGCAAAAGCTGTAGACCGATCGCCCTGCCAATCCCTCGCCCCGACAGTGGTGTACCAGCTTATAGTCCGCTGTGCCAAGGATAGGATCCCCTACATAATCACCAAAGCGAAAGGCATCCACCATGGCCTGGGGATGTTCGATGCGGACGCCCAGGGAGAAGGGCTTGGGCTCGATGTAGATGCCCCGACGATGGAGCATTTCGAAGGTATCGCGGGCGCTGTGGCCCACCGCCAGGACCACGTGTTTGCTGGCCAGATATTCGCCATTGGCCAGGGTGACGCCCTGGACCTGGCCATTCTCAATGGTGATGTCTTCCACTCGTTGCTCGAAGCGAATTTCGCCGCCCAGGCGCTCGATTGAGCCCCGAATGCTTTCCACAATCTTGACGAGGCGATAGGTGCCAATGTGGGGCTTGCCCACATAGCGAATTTCGGGATCCGCCCCCGCTTCGATCAGCTCAAACAGGACTTTTTGGCCGCGATTGTCGGTTTTTTTGATGCGGCTGTAGAGCTTACCATCGGAGAAAGTGCCAGCACCGCCTTCACCAAACTGGGCATTGGATTCGGGGTTGAGCGTGCCCTTGCTCCAGAAGCGGAAGGTGTCCTGGGAGCGCTCGTGGACGGCCTTGCCCCGTTCCAAAATGATGGGGCGAAAGCCCATTTGGGCGAGCAAGAGGCCTGCAAACATGCCGCAGGGGCCGCAGCCAATGACAATGGGGCGATGGGGCAGGCGTTTGGGGGCCTGGGCCACCAGGCGATATTCCGTGCTGGGGGCGGGGAAGACATGGGGGTCTGACTGAAAGCGTTTGAGCAGGCCCTTTTCTTCGGTGGAATCCACATCGATGATGTAGATCAAGCGGATGTTTTCGCGTTTGCGGGCATCGTAGCTGCGCTTGAAGATGCGGTAGCTGGTGAGTTGGCCATCGCGCAGGCGAAGTTTTTTGATGATGGCCTGTTCGAGGGCCTGTTCATCGTGGTCGAGGGGCAGTTTGATTTCGGTCAGGCGCAGCATGGTGTGAGTCTCGAAAATTCGCTCTGGGCGATCGCGGGGAAACGCCGTGGGCTCCACGGCCCTCTATTCTGTCACGATCCCCGGAGCGAGCTGGGGCGAAACGTCTGGAATGTAACGTTAGCGCCCAACCAAAGCCAGGAATGCCATTAATAGATCCCAGTCAATTCCAGGATCGATGCTTTACAGGCTGGATTCGATGAAAACCTGGGGACAGGGCTGGATAATTTCAACGGTGACGGCGGTGCCCACCGCGATCGCCTGGGCGGTGGCCATGCGGGCTTGCAGTGTTCGGCCCGAGGCCAAGCGGACGGTGTAGCGGTGCTCCCGTCCGAGGAATTGGCGATCGCAAACCACCGCAGTCTGTCCTCCCCCCGGTCTGGGAGCAGCCCCGGCCTCAGCATCGGACTTGGCCTGCATCTCAGCCTCCGGCACCAGCAAAATATCTTCCTGACGCACCATCATCTCGCCCCGGTTGGGCGCCCCGGCTGCATCTTGCCCAACCCCATGAGCTGCACCCGAAAACAGCCAATTTCTGTCTCCCACAGATCCAGCTCCCGCTGCTGGGCGGGGAGGAAGTTGGCCTGGGTGACAAAATCGGCCACAAACCGGGTGGCGGGGCGCTGGTAAATTTCTTCGGGCAGGCCATATTGTTCGATCCGGCCCTGGCCCATGACGGCGATGCGATCGGCGATGCTGAGGGCTTCTTCTTGGTCGTGGGTGACGAAAATGGCCGTAGTCTGGGAGCGCTTGAGAATTTCCCGCAGCTCCTGGCGCAGGCGCAGGCGCACCTGCACGTCCAGGTTGCTCATGGGTTCATCCAACAGCACCAGGGAGGGCGATGGAGCCAGGGCGCGGGCCAGGGCAATGCGCTGCTGTTGGCCCCCCGAGAGTTCGTGGGGGTAGCGGGCGGCGAAGCCTGCGAGGCCGACTAGCTCTAAGGTTTCTTGGATGCGGGCTTGGATGGATGATTCCTGTGGAAGCTTGCGCAGCAATCGCGCTTTGTTCGCCCGCCGCAACCGACCTTGGCGTTGCCACCCGCTCTGCAATCCAAACGCCACATTTTGCTGCACCGTCAGATGGGGAAACAGGGCGTAGTCTTGGAACACCATGCCCACGCCGCGCTTTTCCGGCGGCTGGCGAGCCACAGCCCGACCTTCGATCCAGACCTCTCCGGCCTGGGGCTGTTCAAATCCAGCAATGATTCTCAATAGGGTGGTCTTGCCGCAGCCCGATGGCCCCAGCAAGCTGAGGATTTCACCCTGCACCAACGATAGGCTGATATCGGCGATGGCGGCATGGTCAACGCCGGGATATTGCTTCTCGATGCCGCTGAGCTGAAGGATGGCGGAGCCGGTTTCAGTCACGGTCACAGCCTTGCTGGCAGCACTGCCGGAAGCAAGATTTTCGGAGGGCAAGAGGGCATTGACATCTGCAGGGGGCATAGGGACGGCGAAGGTAGGGACTGGGCTTAGACTGGGTTTAGAATTGGGCTGGAAGTGGGCGATGGAGCAGGAATTATCCATTGAGGATACCAGTGGGATGCCAGGGTCTCCGATCACCCCTCTCACATCCTAGTGTAAATTATAACTTGAGACTTTTTCTCAATAGGAGGCTACTGTCACTAACCTCTGAGTAGTGCCAACCCTGCCCTAATTTCTCTCCCCGGCCTAAAGGCTAGGGGTTTCCAATCTGAGGTATTTACGTGACCAGTCCTGCTCCCAGTCCCATTCCCGGCCCAAATTTGCCGCCGGGCCTTTCTACTCGGGGTCGCCAACCCCTGGGGGGCCTGGGGCGCGATTTCTGGGTCAGCCAGGGCTGGAATTTGGCGGTGCTGGCGATCGCAGCCCTGGTGCTCCTGCCAGTGCTGGTGGTTTTAAGCAGCGTTTTTGTCAATGCCTCGGGGATTTGGGGCCACCTCGCCACCACGGTCTTGCCCCGCTACATCGGCAATTCCCTCGCCTTGATGGTCGGCGTCGGCGCTGGGGTGACCTTCATTGGCGTCTCCACGGCCTGGCTGGTCACCCTCTGTCGCTTTCCGGGCCAGCGGCTGTTTGAATGGGCGCTGCTGTTGCCCCTGGCGGCCCCGGCCTATCTGTTGGCCTACACCTACACGGATATGTTGGATTACTTTGGGCCGGTGCAGTCGCTGCTGCGCCAGGTCTTTGGCTGGGAGAGCATCCAGGACTATTGGTTTCCCCAGGTGCGCTCCCTGCCGGGGGCGATCGCCATGCTCAGTCTCACCCTCTACCCCTACGTCTATCTGCTGGCCCGCGTCGCCTTCCTAGAACAGTCTGTGCGTACCCTCGAAGCCAGCCGCTCCTTGGGCTGTGGCCCCTGGCGTAGTTTCTTTACCATCGCCCTGCCCCTGGCCCGCCCCGCCATCGTCGCGGGCCTGGCCCTGGCCTTGATGGAGACCTTGAACGACTTCGGAACGGTGCAGTATTTCGGCGTCGATAGCTTCACCAGCGGCATCTACCGCACCTGGTTTGGCATGGGCGAGCGGGTGGCGGCAACCCAGCTCTCGGCGGTGTTGATGCTGTTTATTCTGGCCCTGGTCTGGGGCGAGGGCTGGTCCCGGCGACAGGCCAAGTTTTATCAATGTGACAGCCCCCGCCAGCGGCTGCCCGGCTATGGACTGGGGCTGTTCCAGGCCCTGGGGGCGATCGCCCTCTGTGCCCTGCCCATTGCCCTGGGAATCGTGATTCCCGGTCTGTATCTGCTGCAATTGGCCATCACCCAGGCCACCGACAGCCTCAATGGGGAATTTTGGGCGCTGGGCCGCCACAGCCTCAGTTTAGCGATCGCCACCGCCGGTCTGGGCTTGTTCATGGCCCTGGTGGTCGCCTATGGCCTGCGCCTCAACCCCAGCCCCAGTCTGCGTTTTGGAGCCCGCCTGGCCGCCATGGGCTATGCCGTGCCGGGGGCGGTGATTGCGGTGGGCCTGCTGATTCCCCTGGGCCGGTTGGATCAGATGCTCGATCGCCTAGGGCTGGGCTGGGCCTTGGGGGGCACGGCGATCGCCCTGGTCTTGGCCTACCTGGTGCGCTTTTTGGCCGTGGCCTTCAACACCTTAGAAACCAGCCTCCAGCAAATCAAACCCAGCTTCGACCAGGCCTCCCGCAGCCTCGGCCAAGGCCCGACCCAAACCCTGCTCAAAATCCACATGCCCCTGATGACCAGCGGCATGTTGACGGCGGTGATGTTGGTGTTTGTCGATGTGATGAAGGAACTGCCCGCGACGCTGGCGATGCGGCCCTTTAATTTTGATACCCTGGCGATCCGGGTCTATCAGTACGCCTCCGATGAACGCCTGGCGGAGGCCTCGGCCCCGGCCCTGGCAATTTTGCTGGTGGGGCTGCTGCCGGTAATGGTGCTGAGCTGGCGGATTGCCGTTAATCGCGATCGCTAACCCTGCCGCCGGTCATCGCCAATCCCAACTCCTAATCCCCGATCCCTAATCCCCAACCCCCGACCCCCACAACAGTGCCTCCGCCTCCACCCGGTTCACCGGCTTAGAGAACAAAAAGCCCTGACCATACTCACAGTCCATGGCGGTCAACTGGGCGAGCTGGCCCTCGGTTTCGATGCCCTCGGCGATCGCCACCAAGCCCAGCCCGTGGCTCAACGCCACCATCGTCCGGGTCAACTGGTCCTGCTCCGGCACCAGGCCCATGACAAACAGGCGATCGATTTTTAGGGTATTGACGGGAAACCGATGCAAATAGCTCAGGGACGAATAGCCCGTGCCAAAATCATCCAAGCTGAGGTGAACCCCCAAGGCCCGCAGCGCCTCTAGGCGCTGGGTGATCGCCGTGGAGGCTCCCATCAGCACCGTCTCCGTAATTTCCAACTTGATGCAGGCCGGGGGCACCTGGGTCTGCTCCAGCAACTGCTGGACCTGGTCTGGAAAATCCACTTGAAACAACTGCCGCCCCGAAACATTGATGCTCATGATCAAGCTTGACTGGCCCAGATGCCCGTGCCACTGCTGAAGCTGCTGAATCGCCTCCTGCAACACCCAACTGCCCAGGGGCAAGATCAGCCCCGTCTCTTCCGCCACCGGAATAAACAGCTCGGGGGAAATTTCACCCCGCTCGGGGTGCCACCAGCGCAACAGCGCCTCAAACCCGATGATGGCCCGCGTTTTTAATTCCACAATTGGTTGGTAGTACAACCGAAGCTGGTGATTGTGGTTCTCCCCCGGCAGAGCCCGCACCTGGCGCTGGTTTCGCTCCAGCCCACGCACCGCTTGGCGCAGTCCCGTTTCCAACGCCAGGCGATTCAGCACCTGTTCATGCATGGTTTGATCAAATACCGCGACTTTTGCGCCCGTGGGATGTTGCTTGGCCCAATACATGGCGATGTCCGCCTCCCGCAGGATCGCTTCTGGATCCTGGTGGCGATCGCTGCTGTAGGCAATCCCCACGCTGGCAGCGGCAAAGATTTCGCGATCGCCAATGGCAAACATGCCCCCCAACACCTGAACCAACTGTTCCGCCAAGGCCAGCACCTGGGCGGGCGATCGCGAATGGTCCAGGACCACGGCAAATTCATCCCCCCCCAAGCGGGCCACCAAGGCCCGGTGATCGAGGTAGTGGGTGAGACGGCGGGCGATCGCCACCAACAGCTGATCTCCCACCCCATGGCCCCAACTATCGTTGATCAGCTTAAAGTGATCCACATCCAAAAACAGCACCGCAAAGGGAGTGGGCTCCCGGCGCTCAAACTGCTGCCGAATCCGATTCAACAGCACCGTCCGATTGGACAACCCCGTCAACACATCATGGTTCGCCTGATGCTGCAACTGAGCCATGGAGCGGCTGTGCTCCGTTGCGATGCTCGCCAGGTGGGCTGCCGTTCTCAACAGTTGGTGGTGGTAGGGCAGAGGCGCACAGCTCGTGCGATGGGATAGGGCAAAACTACCCAGAATCTCCCCAGTCTGGGAAAAAAACGGCATCGACCAGCAGGAGTAGATACCATGCTCAGCCGCAAAGGCTTTGAACGGCTCCCAGAGCGGATCGTTGGCAATGTCATTGACAAAACCGGCTCCCGACGAAACAGCGCCGTGCCACAGGACGCGACCCCCTCGCCAATCTCTAAGCCATTGATAGCCTGTTTCCACTCCGGCGGGAAATTGGGCGCAGCCGTGGCCAACATCTTGCGCCCCGAAGAATCGAGGAGCTGAATCGAGCAGAGTCCACCGGGAGAATGTTCCTCAATCAATCGACAGAGGCTGTTGAGCACATCCGTGATCACCGCTCCCCCCGCCAACTGCTCCAACACCAGGCTCTGGGTCTCCAGCAGCGCCTCAGAGCGAGCCCGCTGAATCGCCGTGGCCAACAAATCCGCAGCGGATTGGAGAAACGTTAAATCATCCAAGCCAAAGGCTGGGCCAGGGCGATAAAGCTCCACTAGGGCCAGGGGCTCCTGGGCAAGGCCTCGAATGGGGAGCAAGGCCCCCTCACAGAAGCCTCCCTCCAGACAGCAATCTGTAGGCAATAATTTGCCAATCCAGCTAACTGTGCTGGGGCTCAGACTGTCTGAGCGAAACCGCAGCGGCTGGTCGAGGGCAAGCAGAGGAGCCAGCCAGGGATGCTCTTGGAGCTTGAGCTGGCTGGGTAGCACCATCGACCGTCGCCCAGAGCAATGGTTTGTCTGGGTAGCTGCGACTGGCCAAGGGCTGGCCCCCAAACGGTCCCGCGAGCCTTGTCCCGGACGTTTTCCTGAACGTTGTCCTGGGATTTGGCTGTGGCTGTGGCTGTGACTGTGACTGTGATTTTCCCAGGGACCGATCGCAGTGACCTGCTGCAACGTGTGGCGATCGGAGAGCACCTGCCAACAGCGATAGGATTGGGCCATCAGGCTATCACCCAGAACCTGAGTGATGTCCCGCAGCAGCGCCGAAATGCTAGGACTGGCCAGAGCCTGCTGGGCAAGCCGCTGGAGGGCCCGTTGCAAGCTTCGCTGTGCCTCGGTTTGGCTCAAATCATTTGACCCCAAATCATCGAGTTCGAAATCGAGATAGCTAGAGGATAAATCTTGGGGAGAAATGTTCACCATCATGATTGCTGCCAACCTCTGAGAAGTAAATGGAAACCTGAGCCACCCCTAATCACGACAGGGGGTGACTAGTTTAGGGCAACGTCCTGACCGGAACGTCATGGCCTGTGCCCCCATTCCGCGACGGTCTGCCTGCTTTTCGCCACATAGGACGACTGGGTTGGGCGGGCTGAGAACCCTGGCAAGTTCTGGGCTGGATGGGCTGCTGAATGGGCGAGGCTAGAGGGGCGGAGCTGACTCAAGCCAGGCCGCTAGTCAGTATCCATGAGCGCCCTGATTCGAAGATATTCGATGGGGGCTGGAGAGAGGAAGCTGGAGGAAGAACAGGGCCTGTAGGGATACTGCCTCACTGCGTGACCATAGTGGACCGTGAGGGGGATAGGAAACCGTGTATCTGGGGAGCGTGAATCTGTCCAGGGCAGGGGCTGCTTTATGCAGTTTGTGGACGAAGATGTACATAACCGACTTGCCAAGCATCCCTGCACTGACTTTGGCTTCGGAGTATTGACAGATACCGCTCAGCCTAAAATCAGAATAGACAGGATGGCCGATACGACGATGGCTCGGATCTATGGGAGGGTTCTGCCGCTGAATCCCGTAGGCTTCAATGGGGCTTGATACCCTGGGTTCTGGATACCTTGGGCTCTGAACACTCCAAATAGACCGTTTAGCCTATATACAGGGCGACCCTAGGAACCCAGAACCCAAAACCCAGAACCAGGGATCAGGATTTGAGGAACCAGAATCCAGCGATAGAGTGCTAACCCTCTGCTCTGCCTTAGCCAATACCGCTTAAGATTTCCTGTATTCCCCTGCCTCCTGAGGAACGATGCCTGGCTCTCCGCCTCGATCCATCACCCATGTCATTTTTGACCTGGATGGCCTGCTGCTGAACACGGAATCTATCCATGCGGCCGTCAATCAAATTATTGCCCAGCGCTATGGCAAGGTCTACGGACCCGAGGCGAAGGCCCAAGTCGTGGGCAAGCGGGCGCTGGAATCGTCCCAGGCCTTTGTGGATGCCTTGGCCCTGCCGATGACGGCGGAAGCCTGTTTGGATGCGCGCTATGAGCTGCTGTGGGAGCGCTACAGTCAGGCCCGGCTGCTGCCGGGGGCCCAGCGATTGACGGAGCATTTCCAGCGGGTGGGGGTGCCGATGGCGATCGCCACCAGCTCCCACACCAAAAACTTTGCCCTCAAAACGGTCCATCACCAGGACTGGCTCGGGCTGTTTGCTCAGGTGGTGCGGGGGGGACGATCGCGAACTCAAAGCAGGCAAGCCCGCACCGGATATTTTCTTGCTCGCAGCCCAGCGCCTGGGGGCAAAGCCCGAACATTGCCTGGTTTTTGAGGATTCTCCCGCCGGGCTAGAGGCAGCCCGGCGGGCGGGCATGGCGGTGGTGGTGGTGCCGGACCCGGATCTGTGCAGGGAGCAGTTTGATGGCGCAGATGAGCGGTTGAACAGCTTGGAAGAGTTTTGGCCGGAGCGCTGGGGCTTGCCGGGGTTCCACCAAACCCCCGTGGCCCACGGCTGAACGCTAGACGGCGAGCTGGAAATCAGCCCCTTGGACCCAGGCAACTGGTTCCGTAAAGGCCGGCTGGGGGATATTCCCAAGCTGGGAGGAATGACCCATAATCGAGAAGTGCTGGATTTTTCATCCCCCAGCTAGACGAATGATTCGGTCTCCCTCGTTCAACTTCTATTCAGCTCCATGATTTTGAAACAGGGTCGAGAATTTCGCCGGCGATCGCCCACCTACGGGAACATGATCCATCCCAGCTCGTGGAGCAGCTCCTGCTGGTGGCTGGGAGCGCCACGGCCTTTGTGGCGTTTGCGTTCGATTGGGTCTGGCCCTTTGGCTTTTTGGCGGTGCTGTTTGGCATGGGCCATGCGCTGTGCTGGCTCGTGCGAGAGACCGTAGCTCCCGGTCCCAGGGGGGCGCTACATCGCCTCTGGGCGCTGCTCAGTTTTGGAGCGTTGCTGTCCGTCCTCCTGTATCTAGTCGAGTGTCATCTGGAGCTGTATGGCTAGAGGGGAGACCCTGGGCGCATCAACTTCACATCGTTCAAAAGTCCTTACCTCAAAAGTCTTTACTATGTTCAGTGTCATAGCATAGGCCATCCCGCCAATGGCGATTGGGCCCTTGGCAACCCTGTGCGGATTCGATCCAGGGCAGTGCCGTAGGATAGTCTTCGTTGGCAGATACGTCTTGAACCAGGGTCGCCGCCAAATCCAAGCCACCGTAGATGGCAGCCAAAATACCGCCGACAAGCATCACCAGAAAAACAAAGTTAGCCGGTCTCCACAGCGCCTACCGTTCCGCTCTCAGTCGTTCTTTAGAACGACGTTCTGTCCCCGCCAGCACCGCTGAAACCATAAGTATTAAATAACACTTCAATTTCCTGAAATAAAAACCGCTCCAGGAAAGATAATTGAAGCAATCGAGGCCTTTTGTAGGGCAGCTTTGCTCCAAGATGCTTTGCCTAAGACTCGCACCCCTCCCCCAGAACTCCCATGGCCCACGTCCCCCCCAGCATCAAAACCCCCGGAAAATTGCATTTGGCACCGATGGCTGGCGTGGCATCATCGCCGAGGACTTCACCTTCGAGCGCCTCTATCGAGCCGCCGCCGCCGGAGCCCAGGTCCTCAAAG
>JAAUQQ010000476.1 GCA_012032745.1 Synechococcales cyanobacterium RM1_1_8 | reverse complement strand
CCACCTCCCCACCTCCTACCTCCCACCTCCCCACCTCCCCACCCCATGGAACCTCCGCCACTGCGCTACTTCATCGCTGTCGCCGAAGAACTCCACTTTGGCCGGCAGCAGCGCGCTTACAAATGGCCCAGCCGCCCCTGAGCCAACAGATCAAACAGCTAGAGGCAGAGCTGAGCTTTCAACTATTCCATCGCACAAAACGAACGGTGCAACTGACCGCAGCGGGGGAGCAATTTCTGGGAGAGACGCGGCTGATTTTTGCCAGGCTGGATCAAGCGATCGCCAGCGGTCGCCGCACCAGTCGGGGTGAACTGGGAGCCTTGGCGATCGGCTTCGTGGGCTCGGCCTCCTACAGCGTTCTGCCGTTGCTGCTGCAACAGTTTCGCCAAGATTTTCCAGCAGTAGAGCTGCTGCTGCGGGAGCTGACCACCAATGTGCAGCTAGAGGCCCTGCGGGAAAACCGCATTGACATTGGCCTGGTGCGCCCGCCGATCCAGGGCAGCGGGTTGATGCAGCAACCGATTTTGCGGGAGTCCCTGGTGGTGGCGCTGGGGGCGGGGCATCCCTTGGCAGGGCCAGAGCGGGGGCCAGAGCGGGACCAGAGCGACGGACGGTCGCGATCGCCGATCTCGCCCAGGAACCCTTCAGTTCTCTTCCCCGCCTGCTGGCCCCCGGCCTCTACGATCAAATCATTGCCCTCTGCCAGCAGGGTGGCTTTAGCCCCAACGTGGTCCAGGAGGCTGTACAACTACAAACGATCATTGGCCTGGTCGCCGCCAAGATTGGCATCACCCTGGTGCCCGCCTCCCTCCAAAATCTCCAGCGGGTCGGCGTGGTCTACTGTCCGCTCCAGGAGCCCACACCCCAGGTGGAAATTGCCCTGGTTTGGCGGCAGAATGATCCCTCCCCCACGGTGCAGCAGTTCCTCGCCATGGTCGAGGCCGTTCCAGGCAAGGCGGGGCGGGTCGATTAACTTGCCATAGCAAAATGATAGAATCGGCACCAGTACTGACTTGAAATAGCTTGAATCTTGTCGGGCGATCTGCGTTTTTCTAGGCCCCGTCTTTTGGAATCCGAAAGGAGTATTCTTGTCCATGTCTTCCATTGCTCGCCATCAACAGTTCGGCCTTCAGCCTCGGATGGTGCTGTTCGCGATCGCGGGCCTCACCCTGGTTGAGCTGGCGATCGCCCCTCCCAGCCTTGCCGAGAGCGAAGCCGAGCTGCTGCGGCTCTGCTCCAAATTTCCCTACAATTCGCGCTGCGAAGGACGGGAGCCGGTGGTGTTGTTTGGCGATCGCCCCGGCGAGACGATCGAAAACTGCCAACTCAAGATCGGCCTAAGCGGCAGTGGGCCGTTTGCGGGCGATTGCAAGGTGGAGCGCACCGAAACCGACCTCAATCTCTACATTGCCCAGAGCGATCGCCGGGACACGCCCAAAGATGAGCTATATTCCATCGCCCTGCGGATTCCCCTCGATCAGATCATCGCCACGGACCAGAACATCGCCACCCGCACCGGAGCAGGGTTTGGCCCAGACTACTATTCCATCACTCAGATTGCGTTCATTGAGCCCAACCCCAAGGCTGACAAGAACCGCACCAACGTGGTGCGCATCCAAGGCGGTCGCAACTTTGGCACCGAGTTGAGTCGCTGGCTAGAGAGCGGGCTGGGCGATCGCCCTCGGACAATTCCAGCACCCTCGCCCAGCGCCTCGCCCCGGAAACCACCACCCCGGAACCCATCCCAGCCACCCTCCAAGCCAACATTGCAGCCCTCCTGGCAACCCGCGCCTGTGTCCGATGCGACCTGCGGGGTGCAGATCTGGCGGGCCAGAACCTAGGCCGCGTCAACTTGGAAGGTGCAAACCTGAGCGAGGCAAATCTCACCGGAACCAACCTGGGCGAATCCTACTTGATGGGAGCCCAGCTCGATCGCGCCCAGCTCCAGGGAGCCCAGCTTTCCGAAGCCTGGGGCATCGCCGCCTCCCTGCGGGAAGCGGACCTCTCCGATGCCAAGCTCCACAATCTCTTTTTCCAAGCTGCGGTTTTTGATCGTGCGCGGCTGACGAATGCGAAGTTCGATCGCCTGAACCAAATCACGCCCCTGCTCCAGCGCACCAGCTTTGTGGAGGCAAACCTGGAAGGCGCAAGCTTTGAAGGGGCCAACCTGAGCGCAGCCAACTTTGAAAATGCCAATTTGGCTGGGGCCAAGCTCAGCCGAGAGCCAGTAAAGGTGAATACAGGAGGCTTTCTCAGCGCAGTGCTGGTGGGCTCTTCGACCCAAACCAATCAGGCCTTCTCGACCATCCTAATAGATGCCAACTTTAGCGGTGCCAACCTCCAAAACGCCAACCTGCACTACGCCCAAATGGAGAATGCCAACTTTAGCAATGCCAACCTGAGCGAAGCCAATCTCAACAAGTCCTATCTGGTCAATGCGAATTTGAGTAACAGCAACCTGCAGTCCAGCCGCATGACCTATATCAACCTCAGCAATGCCAACCTACTGGGGGCGAATACGAGCCAGGTCGATTTCAATCAGTCGCGTCTTTGCGGGGTGACGATGCCCGATGGCACGGTCTCCCAAACGGGCTGCGAGTAGGGACAGCCAGGAAGAACGGGGCCTGAATGCACAATCAGGCCCGTTTGGGGTTTTGAATTGCTGATGAATCACCACAGAAAACCCTAAGCCCGGAGCCCCCGCATTGTAGCGAGCAGGAACTGCCGGAGTGATACCATCCTCCGATAGCCGCCGAACTGGACTACACAGTTTGGGGGTTAGCTGCTCAGGGCTGTTGGTAGCAGCTTTGAGCGGCGCTGGTGCTTAGGGTTTCGTCAGGGTTACGGCGATCGCCCCGCGCAAGGCCAACCACCGAAATTTATAGATATACCAAAGCTCGTCAGGACCAAACGTGGCCAGGACGGGTCTGTAGCTTATCTACGAGCTGCCGCACCTCTGAACAAAGGTCGCAGTGCTGATCTTTGACGCTCTCCCCCCAACCCTGACGGGTATGGTCGGAGATTCCTGTTTCACAGCCTCTTAACTAGATGCAGCACTGTGACTACACCCCCGTCAGACCGACTCCGCAGGCAGTTTGGTTTTCAGTCCACGGTGCGCCCCACCGCAGACTTTGAACAAGTACA
>JAAUQQ010000475.1 GCA_012032745.1 Synechococcales cyanobacterium RM1_1_8 | reverse complement strand
CGGTCGCTTTACTCAGAAGAAGACCACTCCTGCCATGGCGATGGGATTTATCGATAGGCCGCTGGCGATCTCGGAAATCCTGAACTCCAGAAGCTTTCATGACTTCATCCTTTAACAGGACAGTGCCGTGAGGGCTGAGGAGAGCACTAGGTGGGGTAACCGCATCCTTCACAACGTTTCGGCTCTACTGCTTAAAGGCTAGGGTTCTCCTGGAATGACCGTGCAGATGTTCACAATGAACATTATAAGACTGACCACGAGGCTCGAATGCTTGAAAATCCGTCAATTTTTTTTCACTATTTGCATACTGAATCCAGAAGATCCATACAGGCTTCACAACTTCCTCAAATTTATTCAATATCCTTTCTCAAGGTCATGATCAATTCTCGACCAAAACTTGTCGCTAACGAGAGAATCAAGTCGTCGAAAATGCCATTGCATTTGGTGGGAATGTGACGGTCTCTCCGAATGCAGAAGTAACCGATACAGCGATCGCATTTGGTGGAAATATTACCCTACAAAAAGGAGTGCAGGTAAGGGGTGATGTATACTCCTTTGGAGGCAAAATTATTCAGGATCCCGGTACAGTCATTGGGGGAGAACGTGCTGCATTCAGCTATCGCCATGGAATGATATATGGCTCTCATCAAAACCGGAGTAGCTTCTCCACCCACTATTTCTTCAGCTCTATTTTTAGAGTCAGTGCCGCCATAACAGCAGCAATTCTCGGGTTTATTGTTTTACAGACCAGACCAAATTTTCTGCCAAATTTAGCAACAGAGTTACAGCAACATTTCGGTTTGACTGCTCTCTGGGGGATTGGTGCAGTTGTTGCCATTACCTTTGTCAATGTGTTTTTAGCAATTACGCTCATTGGTATTCCACTGATTCCGCTACTGATTTTGATGACGATTATTACTTCTCTGGTAGGGTCATTGGGCGTAGCACTGTCTGTCGGTCAACGTCTCATTCATGGAGATAATAGGTCTTCGCATCAGCAGTTTTTAGTTGGCTTATCAATTCTGACCACTCTATCACTCATTCCATTTTAGGAGGATTAGTTGTTGGCCTCATAAATTTGTTTGGTCTAGGTATAATCTTGCTATTTAAGTTTGGTGGAGAAAAATCTCAAATAGCGACTGAGTGAGTAGAGCAAAACAGATACTGAGTATACAGTTAAGCAGCTCATTAACCCGATCTGGCCTGACGCTCAGCCCTACGACATTATTTTTGTGGTTGCGGTGGCGCTGGCCGTTGTTGTGCTTAACCGCAAAACCATGTTTTGCAAAACCGGAGCCGTCACTCAGGTCATTCCCTGCTCACCGAGGAGATCAATATGACTAGCATCATCGCTCAAACAAAACGAATTTCGATGGAAGACCTGTGGAACGCAACATCGACGCACAATCGTCCATTCAATCCTAAAGTACTGACATCACTTCCCACCGTCGCTCGTCATTATCTAGAACGTGCCATTACGCCTGGCAAGCCATTAGCCTCAGCCGTCAGATTGTGGATGCATGGGCATATTAAGCTCAAAGAAAAGTGGCATTCCTTTCAAGGTGAGGAGGTGATCTGCTGGGAGCGGGGTCTGATTTGGCGAGCGACCACGTGCGTTTTGGACGCGGGACTGAAATGCCCAGCTCTCTAAGGCGATCGCTAGATGCCGTGATCATTTAGCTCGGACCAACATTGTTCTGGAGCGATCGCGCCATGAAAATTCCAACTCATTTCCTGCCCAATTTCCTACATAGAGAGGCGACTGCAACAGCGGCAACGGTGTTGCTGGGGCTCGCGATCGCCCAAACCATGCCACGGGGACCAGCCACCGCTGCCCAGGCTTTGATCGTGATGATCACGAGCCTGGTCGTGGGCTATGGCGCAGGCTGGATCATGCGATCGCCCTGGGCCATGGCCCTGGCTCCCTTGGCCAAATCTATCTTCTGGGTGAATCCTGGGGGACGACCTTGGGTGTGTTGCGATGCGGCGAGGGCGGGGGAAGCAGCAGACTAGGGGCTGGGTTGCCCCCCCCAGAGGGCTGAGGATTGATCCTCTGGGTGAGCGAGATAGAAAGATAGGAGGAGCCTGCTCGAGATATAGTCAAATCTGGTGTATGGCCGAGGATTAGGCAACCTTCTCTTGTTTGCAGACAGGTCACGCCCTAGGCTGCACATTCAAAAAGCTATCAAGCTAACTATCGAGAGATGAACTTTTTCTGCAGAAGCCATATTTCCGTAAGCGATTATTAAGTCAAGTATCAATCTCGTCTTAATCTCTGGAAAATAGCAGTCCTTCAGTGGGGTATTAGCCAAACTAAAGGGATTGGACTCTCACCCACTGGACCTAGAAGCGTCCATGCAACACTGCTCTTTCTTGAGGTAAAATCTAGATGCTGAGGCTTCTATCCCCACCTCCATTTTTTCAGCGTCTTTCTTTGGCAAGGCTGGGTCAATGGAGCCAGAAGCAGCCTACCTCGATCAAAGTGGGCGCATTGCTTCTAGCCCTTGGCATTGGTGTGCGCGCAACTCCCCATTTGATACCTATTCGAGCCGAAGCGCTGGCCCAAGAAGACCGGGCGGTGGAGTTTCTTGATCGCCACAACCGCCCCTTGGGCAGGCTGCTCTCCCGCGACCAAGAACATACTGCCGTCGTTCCCCTAGAACAGGTCTCCCCCCACTTCATCCAAGCGATCCTCGCGGCGGAAGACCAGGATTTCTATCACCATGGCCCGGTGGATCTCAAAGCAGCGGCCAGGGCGAGTTGGCAGGGGTTGCGCGATCGCCGCATCGTCAGTGGTGCCTCCACCATCACCATGCAACTGGCTCGCATGGTGGACCCCGTCCCCCGAACCTTTCCCGGCAAGGCTCAACAGATTTGGCAAGCCTGGCGATTGGGGGCTGGCATGGACAAGGATGAAATCCTTGCGGCCTATGTCAATCGTCTGCCCATGGGGGGCAACCTCTACGGCGTGGAGGCAGCAGCCAGAGCTTACTTTGGCATTCCCGCAGCGGACCTGACGGTTGCCCAGGCAAGTCTGCTAGCAGCGTTGCCCAATGCTCCGACGGCTTTGAATCCCTATACGGGCTGGGATGCGCTCAAGGAGCGGCAGCGCTATGTATTGGATCGCATGGTGGCGGCGGGGAGCTGAGTGAGGA
>JAAUQQ010000074.1 GCA_012032745.1 Synechococcales cyanobacterium RM1_1_8 | reverse complement strand
AAATTTGTTGTGGCCAGCGCCGATAGCGAGCTCGCCGATGAGAAGGTGGGCAATGCACCTCTGGGCTGCCACCGCCGCCCTCGCCCATGCCGCCACCTAACCCCACCTCCGCCAACGACCCCCCAGCGGAGCCCCTGCCCCCCGATGCCCGCCGTGCACGCCAAACGACCCTCAACCACCGCTACGAGTTCTCCCGTTTCGTTGTGGGCTCCAACAGCCGCATGGCCCATGCTGCGGCCCTGGCCGTGGCCGAATCCCCAGGCCGGGAGTTCAATCCCCTGTTCATCTGCGGCGGCGTCGGCCTGGGGAAGACCCACCTGATGCAGGCCATTGGCAACTATCGCCTCCAGATCGATGCCAACACAAAGATTTTTTATGTTTCTACCGAACAGTTTACCAATGATTTAATCACCGCCATTCGTCACGATGGGATGCAGTCATTTCGGGAACATTATCGAGCTGCCGATGTGTTGCTCGTAGACGATATTCAATTTATTGAAGGCAAGGAATACACCCAGGAAGAATTTTTCTACACTTTCAATACCCTGCATGAATCGGGCAAGCAAGTGGTGCTTGCTTCGGACCGCCCTCCCAACAAAATCACCCGTCTCCAGGAGCGTCTTTGCTCTCGTTTCTCAATGGGGTTAATTGCAGATATTCAACCGCCTGATCTGGAAACCCGCATGGCGATTCTGCAGAAAAAAGCAGAGTATGAAAACCTGCGTTTGCCTCGGGAAGCGATCGAATACATCGCCGCGAACTACACCTCTAACATTCGGGAGCTGGAGGGAGCATTGACCCGAGCCGTGGCCTACATCTCAATTTCAGGTATGCCTATGACTGTGGCCAATATTGCGCCAGTCCTAAACCCCCCACGTGAACAGCTAGAGGTCTCACCCGAAATTGTGTTGGCAACCGTGGCAGAAACCTTTGGCGTCACGATCGAAGACCTGCGCAGCAGCTCGCGCCGCCGCGAGATTAGCCAGGCGCGACAGGTAGCAATGTACATGATGCGCCAACATACGGAGCTAAGCCTGCCTAAAATTGGCCAAGCATTCGGTGGGAAGGACCACACGACGGTGATGTATAGCTGTGACAAGATTACGAAATTGAAGGAAGTAGATAGCCAATTGCAATCGACGCTGCGAGACATTAATCAGCAGTTGTTTACCAACAGTCAGTTGGAGAGTTTGCCATCTCAGCCATAGCTGAATTTTGCCCTAGCGGAGCCTGAGCTAGCCAATCTCGCCATGGGCGAATCTGCCCGTTACCGCACCTGTCATTACCGTGCCGAACCTGCTCGCACACCTGGAATTATCCGGCCAATTCCCCAGCGTCCCATCACCGCCCCTCCATCGCCATGATCCTGAGCAACCCAATCCCCCCAATCTCCTCAATCCCCCCTCAATCCCCGCTTGGCTGGGTGCAAAGGGCCTTGAAGCAAGCCATGATTGCCCTATTGGTGCCGATCCTGGCCCTGCTTTGGCTGCTCCTGGGAGCCCAGGGCACGGCCCAGGCTGTGGGCTGGACCTTGGACTACACCTATTCGGTCATCAGCGACCAAGACTTGAGTCACCAAGATTTCCACGCCGCTAGCTTCGCCGGGGCGGAGGCCCGCCGCACCGACTTCAGCGGCTCGGATCTGAGTGGTGCCATCTTAACCAAAGGGAATTTTCTCGGTGCCAACTTTGCTGGAGCCAATCTGACCGGAGCCTTGGCCGATCGCATCACCCTCCAGGGGGCGAACCTGACCAATGCCATTCTGGTGCAGGCAACGACTTCCACAACGCTGTTTACAGAGGTGGAGATTACCGGCGCTGATTTTACCGATGCCATTCTGGATCGAATGCAGGTCGCTAACCTGTGCAAGCGGGCGGATGGAATCAATCCGACGACGGGGGTGGCGACGCGGGAGAGCCTAGGCTGTCGGGATTAGCGCAATAATCCCACAGCCCGGCTGCAAGTCCGCCCCTAGCGGGCTGAAACCTTAAGGCTCCCCGGCTGGGCCGCATCTCCCGCGAGGCGAATGCTGCGGCCATTGGCATCGAGGTGGCGCAGGATTTTGTACAGCGTCTCCACTTGATCTGGAGCCCCTAGCTGCTCCGCTAGGGCTTCCAGGCTGAGGGCGCTGCTGTCACTTTGCACCAGGGCCACGGCCCGGCGTTGGAGATCTAGCACCACGGCAGCGGCCTGCTTGCCTGCTTCGACCCCCGGCTGGTGGTAGGCGTTGACGTTGACTAGGGAGGCATAGAGGCCCACGGCGCGTTCATACAGCGCAATCAGCGCGCCCACGGTTTCGGCATTGACCTCGGGGATCGTCACGGTGATCGAGTCGCGGCCATTGTCGAACAGGGCGCTGCGGCTGCCCTGCAAAAGCCGGAGAGGAAGTCGCCGCTGGTGGCCCCGGCTTCGACTTCGATCGACTCGCCCGCGCGGTCTTTGAGCACTTCAATGAAGGTTAAGAAAAAGTTGGGCACCCCTTCGCGCAACTGCTGTACATAGGCATGTTGATCGGTGGAGCCTTTGTTGCCATAGACGGCGATGCCCTGGTAGACCGGGTTGCCATCCAGATCCAGCGCTTTGCCGAGGGATTCCATCACGAGCTGCTGGAGGTAGCGGCTAAACAGTAGCAGGCTGTCTTTGTAGGGCAACACCACCATGTCTTTTTCGCCCTTGCCGTTGCCTGCATGATGCCAGGCCAGGGCCAGGAGGGCGGCGGGGTTGGTTTTCAGGTCTGGGATGCGGGTGGCATCGTCCATTTGTTTGGCCCCGGCGAGGAGACCATCGATGTCGATGGTCAGGAGGGCGGCAGAGACCAGGCCCACGGCGGAGAGTTCGGAGGTGCGGCCACCGACCCAATCTTCCATGGGAAAAACGGTGAGCCAGTTTTCGGCCTGGGCCAGGCGATCGAGCTGGCTGCCGCTGCCGGTGACGGCGCAGGCATGTTGGGCAAAGTTCAAGCCTCGGGCGCTGTAGGCTTGCTTGACTTCGACCATGCCGTTGCGGGGTTCGGGGGTGCCGCCGGATTTGGAGATCACGATGGTGAGGGTGGTGGCGAGGCGATCGCCCAACCGCTCAATTACGCGATCGATACCACTGGGATCCGTATTGTCAATGAAATGAATTGTCAGGGGCGCATCGGCGGGGGTGAGGGCTTCGGCCACGAACTGGGGGCCGAGGGCGGAGCCGCCAATGCCGATCGAGAGAATATCTGTGAAGCGGGAGCCCGAAGGGGGACGGACGGCACCGCTGTGGACCTGCCGGGCAAAGTCTTTGACCTGGGCCAGGGTCTCGGTGATGCTGTTTTTTAGGGCTGCGGTGGGGGCCAGGTCTGGGTTGCGCAGCCAGTAGTGGCCCACCATGCGGTCTTCATCGGGGTTGGCGATCGCCCCGCCCTCTAGGGCAGCCATATCCTTAAACGCCCGCTCAAACTTGGGGGCCAGTTGGGCGACCAGGCCATCGTCAAATCCCATGCGGCTGATATCTAAGTACAGCCCGAGACCTGCATGGTAGTAGAGCCAGTCTTGGTAACGTTGCCAGAGAGCAGCTGTCATGGGGGATTAACCGATTGATATGGGTTGAGATCAAAGCAGGTGGGGCCAGCATGGCCAAGCACCTAACCAGCCTAGCCCAGCCGGAGAACCCCAAAGCGATCACCAGGATGAAATCCGCTGCCTGGGGCGAATGGAGGGGCGACAAGATTGATCTTGAGCCACTTTCGCTGGCAATAAATTTTTGTGAGAACGGCACTCAGAATGTCCGATCGCCCATGGGGTTTTGCCTGGGGATCGGGGGATCAATACACAGGCCCCAGCGATTAAGGTTTGAACAGATAAATTTTTGACCAAGATTGGCGAGCGGCCCTTCTCGGCGTTGGGGGCCTGGGGCTATAACGGTATCTATGTAGCGGTCAGACATAGCGATCAGCCCTAGCAATCCAGCATTGATGGGGCGCTGCGTTATCTCTCCTCACCCTGCCGCCTGTTTACTTCGCTATCTTCTCTTGAGTCTAGGATGTCTACCTTGTCGTTCCAGCCCCCTGTGCGGCCCCAGCTCGGTCTGTTTTGTGTGGCGGCGGGGGCGATCGCGATCGCCCTCGGATCGAGCCAGGCCAGCTTGGCCGCCACCATCACCTTCGACAATGTCGTCACGGGAGCCACGTCCTTTGAGTTTGATGGCGATGGGGATGGCTTCAACGATGTCATCTTTACAACCCTCGATCCCGCAGGCTTCAACACCCTCGGCCCCGGTGCCAACCAACGCTTCATCGGCGAACCTGGCCTGGAGGGAACCTCGCTGCTGGCCCAGGATTTACGGGTGGATTTCCGCTCCGGCGCGGCGGAGTTTCTCTCCTTTGGGTTTGCCCTCAACAGTGACCGGGAGAGCGATGCTTCCCAGGTCAACTTCACGGTGTTTGATGCAGATGACACGGTTTTAGCCCGCTCCAGTCTGCTGGGTCGCTACTCCCAAACCGCCGCTGGTCAAAGCAGCTTCCCAGAAGGTCGCCTCTCCGTGGCCTTTCCCCGCATCGCCACCTACGCCATCTTCGACTTCAGCAGCGACTTTGGCCGTTTCATCATTGATGATCTCGAAGGGATCTTTGGCTCGACGGAGGAGATTATTGCGATCCCCGAGACAGAGATCCCCCTGCCGCCGCCGGAACCGATTCCTACGGAACCGATTCCCACCGAGCCGATTCCTACGGAACCGATTCCCACAGACGCCGATCACAGAACCCGAACCCATTCCCACCGAGCCCATTGGAGAACCCGAACCGATCCCCACCGAGCCGATCGCAGAACCCGAACCGATCCCCACCGAGCCCATTGGAGAACCCGAACCGATTCCCATCGAACCCATCGAGCCCACCCCCTTCCCCACCGATCCGCCACCGCCGCCGATGGAAATTCCCGAATCCGATTCAATTGGGGTATTGCTGCTGTTAGCCGGGCTCGCATTGGTAGACTGGAGGCGTAACCGGTGCCGAGTCGAGCATGAAACTGACCATTTCGGTTGATGGGGAACCTGCGGCGATCGAGGGTGTCCTGACCCGCATTCGCGAACATTTGCGCAATGGGGTGGCCGTCAACTTCAAATCCGCGATCCAGCCCGAGAGCTGTATGGGAGTGGAGGGGTTCATTGATTTTCGTTCCTCCCAGTCAGAGCTGGGGGCCTGGCGATCGGGCCTAGACCTGCTGGCCCAGGTGCAGGCCGAGGCGCTGGTGGGCCAGGCCGCTGTGGACCGGCTCAAGCAGGAGGTCCGGGCCATGGACCTGCCGGAGGAAAAGCTACTGCCGATTTTCGTGCAGCTCTACACAATGATGAAGGAATTTGAACAGAACCAGGATTCTGGAACGCCAGTCCCTGGGTTGCGGGCTGGGGCAGCCGAAGTGGTGGAAATCCAAAATGCTGAAGAATGGTCAGCTCCCCAGCGGGATCAGCTTCCCCAGGCCTGAGTTTGGGTCGTCCCCATGGCAGGCCCAGGCCACCAGGCGGCCCAGCGCTACCCATTCTTGACCTGGGCAGATATTATTGTTAGCACCTCGACGATCACTCGGGGCGGAGTTGGAGAGATGGCAGAGTGGTCGAATGCGCTCGACTTGAAATCGAGTGTGCCGAAAGGCACCGTGGGTTCGAATCCCACTCTCTCCGTTGGATGACGTTGCCCTCTGGGGGCAGATCTTTTGCCCTCGCTTGCCCTAGGCCCAGGTTCAGTTTCAGGGCTGGATGGGTGCTGGGCTGGTGTTGGAACCCGGTTGGAGCTGCCAGAGCTCATAGACATTCGGGGCTTCGATCAGTGCTGGAGGCTGGCCGTAGGTTTGGGCGATCGCCGCCATCAGTTCGCCGTTGGCATAGGGCAGTAGCACGAGGGTTTTAGAGTCGGGGGGCGGAGCCGGGGGCAAGTTAGGCCGTCGAAAGAAATGAAACAGAGTCGAGCCAGGGAGGCGGTGGGCCAGGGCGATGCCATTGCCCAAGCCATTTTCTTGCAGCTCCACCCAAACCATCGCAGCTTGGTTTTGCTGCACCGCAGTGATGTAGTCAGCCATCCCCGCAACCGTGAAATTAAAACTCTTGTTCCACCAGGCCGGGGCCTTGGCGCTCTGGAAACAAGAGCTGAAACCTGCACAGAGCAGCCCCACCAACAGAAGCTGACAAGCCAGGCGGCGGTGGGTCTGGGGGGCAGAGAGTCCTCGGGCGATCGCCAGGGCCAAGGTGACCAAAGCCATGATCACCAGCGGCATGAAATAGCGCGTCACAGCGGAACGCTTGCCCCCCAGGAGCAGATCGGGGGCAATCAAAATCGCGGCTGGAACCAGGAGCATCGCCAGGGCAAAACGCCGACCGGGGCCTGGAGGCAGGGAAAACCAGCCCCAGCCCAGCAGCAGCAAGGCCAGGCCGGGCGCAATCAAATTGATCGGATGGGCGAGGGGCAGACCCAGGTCGATCCAAGCGGAACTGAGATGGAGGCCCAAATTTTGGGAAAGGCAATCAGGGGCAGGGGAACTTTTGTCCAGGCCGTGACGCTTTCGAGCTTGGAATAGTTTTGAACCATGATCCAGAGCCAGGGGGCAAACAGGAGCAAGGCGATCGCGATCGCCCCAGCCAGCGCCACCAAACCTGCCAAGCCCGCTCCCACAGCAGAAACAAACCCTGGGCAATGATCACCAGCCCCATTAGCAACGTGCTGTAGAGACCGAGGGCGATCGCCAGGCTATAGGCCAACCAGTAGCCACGCTGCGGTAGGCGGTAGAGAGAGGGCTGCGATGATCCCATTTGCCCCCAGCGCGACAGCCCCCCCGCAACAGCCAACAGCGCAGCAACAGCGCCGAAGCCAAAGCAATCTCACAGGCCCAGAGGCTATATTCCCGCGCTTCCTGGGCGTAGAGCACCTGCACCGGAGAGGCGGCCAGCAGCACAATACCTGTGGCGGCGGCGAGGCGAGGCAAGCCTGTCCTGGAAACTGGACCCGCGCTGCTCCCACCACTGCCGTTACTCCGGTCACTGTTACTCCGGTCACTGTTACTCCGGTCACTGTTACTCCGGTCACGCTGGTTACGATCCACCGCCACCACCTGGCTCAGATCATGGCAAAGCCAAGCCAGCAGAGGAAATAAGGCAATGCTAAACAAAGCCGATAGACCTCGGGTCGCCCCAATACTGCTGCCAAACCAGCCCATCCAGAGGCGCTCCAACAGATAAAACAGCGGCGGATGTTCCGGATGGGCCACCAGGGCTGCCCAGGTATCGGCCCAGGGGTTTTGGAGAGAGAGTTGCTGAAACTGAAGCAGCTCCGCAGCGGTGATAGGTCCAGCCAGCAGCCGGGGAACAATGTCACCGTTTAGATAGCCAGCGGCGCGGATGCTGGTAAACACTTCATCGTGCCAGTAGATCTTGGTATCGAGGCCATACAGCCGAAACCCAAAGCCCAGCAGCAGAATCAGCGCAATCCAAGCTAGGGCCCAGGGCCTCAGCGCTGCCATTGTTTGGACCTTGATTTGGATTGAGGAACCGGTTTTGCTCAAGGAATAGCCCTCCCTGGGAGAGAATCAGATCCCGAGGAGGGCAAGAACTGCGGACTCAGGAACATCTGGAAACATTTGCCAGCCATCGGTAGTCCTGGGCAACCCCAGGAAAGGGAACTAGCCCCAAGCCCTAACTCAAAGCCTGGGGCAGCTCCAGGACGGGGTGGAAGAAAAATGCCAGGCTGATGATGGCGTAGGCAGCGAGCAGCATGGTGCCTTCTAGCCAGTTTGACTTGCCATCGCCACTGATGGAATTAGTAATCAATACGGCCACGGCCACGGCCACCAGCTCAAAAGGATTAAAATCCAAATCCATCGGCTGGCCAATGAGCCAACCAATAATCACCAGCAGCGGCGCAACAAACAGGGCAATTTGCAAGCTAGAGCCCACCGCCACCGCCAGGGAGAGGTCCATCTTGTCCTTCATCGCGACGGTGACAGCGGTGGCATGTTCGGCAGCGTTGCCAATGATCGGCAGCAGGATCACCCCGGTAAACAGCGGCGTCAGGCCCAGGGTTTCCGTGGCGGCTTCCAGGGAGCCCACCAGTAGCTCCGACTCGATCGCCACCAACACCGTCGCCCCCAGCAAAATTCCCCCCCACAGCCAAATATTCGGCAATTCTGAATGCTCCCCGGCTGGGGAGGGGTCTTCGCCTGCCATGGCCTCCAGCTCAGCGGTGCCCACTTCATAGAGGTAGCTGTGGGTCTTCATCGAGAACAGTAAGGTCAAGCCATAGACGCCAATCAGCACAATGGCTACGGCCACGGATAGATTTTGCAGCGTCGCTTGGCCAATGCCGGTGGAGGTATATTCCACCGCCGTGGGAATCAGGATGGAGATCACGGCCAGGTTCATGGCGGAGGCATTCATCCTCGCAGCGGTGGGCAAAAAGGATTGTTCCTTGAAGCGCAGGCCCCCCAGCAGCATCGCCAGACCCATCACCAGTAAAAGATTGCCAATGATTGAGCCGGTGAGGCTGGCCTTGACCACATCCACCAGCCCGGCCCGCAGGGCAATAATCGCGATAATTAATTCCGTGGCATTGCCAAAGGTGGCGTTCATCAGCCCCCCCAGGGAGGGACCAACAACCACGGCAATCTCCTCCGTTGCCATGCCCATCCAGCCCGCCAGGGGGATGATTGCCAAGCCTGCGGTGATGAAAATGGCGGTCTCACCCCAGTGCAGGTATTCCGCAGCAAAGGAAGCAGGGATGAAGAGCAGTAAGGCCAGAAAGATGGGATTTTTGACGAGCATGGTGACAACAGGGATGGTTGAACAGGGGGCGATCCCCAGGAGGGGATGGGCGATTCCTCCGGAAGCTGGCGTAGCGATCGCGATTCCAGTCGAAGCAAAAATTCAAGCGGGGCTCACAAACTAGCGCTAGGGTAAACCTAATCGGGAATCTAGCTGTGGGCAATCTAGCGGTGGAGCACTGGCTGTTTGAACCATTAGATTTTTGGCCATTGGCTGGATTGGGGACTAGTCGTCCTGGGCATAAGTTTGGCTCCCCTCACCCTAAATCCCTCTCCCCCAAGGGGAGAAGGACTTCGATCCGGCTCCCCTTCTCCACTTGATGGAGAAGGGGCTGGGGGATGGGGTCGGCTGAAGCTGGTCCGAAAACCTACAGCTTGCTGTACTAGCTCGGAAACGAGGTTCTTAGGCCATTGGATTTTGCCACGACCCGCGCGAGGCGGTTCCTGGGGAGCGGCCTCCCTGGGCACAGGCTTTTCTCGATGGCAATAAGGTTTTGATTGTGACATTAGCTGAGCCCGTTTACTGACGGGTTGCTAACTTTCATTTTCTAGGGTTCAGACAGGCTTGCACCCCCGGCCTCCCTCCATTGGCTCTCGATCCCCGCAACTGCATCATTCCCAGGGCTGTCTCTCCAAGGCTGTATGTTTCCCAGCCAACCCTGCCGAATCCCCTATTTTGATCCCACCCATGACCCAGTCCCGTCGGCTTAGCACGGATTCCCCCGCCGCAGACATTGCCCATAGCTCCCGCCTGCGCCAGGCCCAGGGCGTCTATGTCACGGTCCATGGCCATTTTTATCAGCCCCCTCGGGAGAATCCCCACCTGGATGCCATCCAGCGCCAACCCAGTGCAGCACCGTTCCACGATTGGAATGCCCGTATCCACAGCGAATGCTATCGCCCCAACGCCTTTGCGCGGGTCTATGACGATCGCGGCCAAATCGTCGCCATCGTCAATAATTTTGAATATTTCAGCTTCAACATTGGCCCCACCCTGCTCAACTGGTTGCAGCAGCATGATCCCCTAGTCTATGGGCGCATCCAGGACGGCGATCGCCACAGCGCAGCGCGTTTGGGCCATGGCAACGCGATCGCCCAAGCCTACAACCACATGATCCTGCCCCTGGCCAATGAGCGGGACAAGCACACCCAGATCCGCTGGGGAAAAGCCGACTTCCGCAAGCACTTTGGCCGGGAGCCAGAGGGCATGTGGCTAGCGGAGACAGCGGTGGATTTGGCCACGGTGGAGGCCTTGATCGATGAGGGCATTCGCTTCATTATTCTGGCCCCATCCCAGGCCCTGGCCTGTCGTCCCCTGGCAGAGGTCGCGGGTTCTGAACCTGGATCGCATCATGGATCTGGCAGTGGGTCTGGCAGTTGGCAGGATGTCAGCGAAGGCCAGATCGATCCCCGACGGCCCTATCGCTGCTTTGGCAGCCATGGCCATCTGGATATCTTTTTCTACGATGGTCCGATCTCCCGCGCCATGGGATTCGACAACCTGCTCAGCAGCTCCCAGTTCCTCGCCAACTGCCTGGGCCTGGCGGTGGACGGTGGCCCGGCAGGGGCGGGCAGCGATCCGGCAGGCGATGGGTCTAGCAATGGTTCAGGCCAGGCCCCCGGCAGCCTGCCCCCGGCCCAGCTAATCTCCGTCGCACCGATGGCGAGACCTTCGGCCACCACAAGCCCGGCACGGAAAAATGCATCGCCTATGCCTTCACCCAGGAGTTTCCCCGGCGGGACTGGACGGTGACCAACTATGCCCATTACCTCAGCCTCTGTCCGCCCACCTGGGAGGTGCAGCTCAAGCCCGTCACGGCCTGGAGCTGTGCCCATGGGGTGGATCGCTGGCAGGATGACTGTGGCTGTGCCCGCTCCGAGGGCTATCACCAGCGCTGGCGGCGACCCCTGCGCCAGAGCCTGGACTGGCTGCGGGATCAGCTCAGTGCGATCTATGAGACCGAGGCGACACCGCTGTTCCAAGATCCCTGGGCGGCGCGGGATGCCTATGTTGCCGTGGTGGGCGATCGCACCCAGGGCGATCGCTTCTTAGCCGAGGTGGGCCGCCATCCCCTCTCTTCGACGGAGAAAATCCAGGCCCTCTGCCTATTGGAAATGCAGCGCCACGCCCTGCTGATGTACACGAGCTGCGGCTGGTTTTTTGAGGAGCTGTCCCGGCCCGAGGGCGTGCAGATCCTCTGCTATGCGGCCCGCGCCATGGAATTGGCTTTGAACCTGACCGGTACCGAGCTAGAGCCAGAGTTCCTGGCGCGCCTGGCCCAGGCCCCCAGCAACCTGTCGGACTATGGCAATGGCGCGGAGGTCTATCGCCAACAGGTCTTGCCCAGCCGCCTGCGGCCGGAGCAAATCGTCGCCCACCACGCCATGGGCACGATGCACCACCGCTGGCCCCAGGCCCAGGATGAGCCCGTGGCGGGATCGCTGTCGTCCCTGGCCATGACCACCCAGCCGCTCTATTGCTATGACATTGAGACCCTGGATGAACAGCGCCAGCGGCTGGGGACGACGCGGCTGGCCGTGGGGCAAATTCGACTGCGATCGCGCCTCACTCAGGAATCGGGCCGCTATATCTTCACCGTGCTCCACACCGGCGGCCTCGACTTCCACTGTCGGGTGCTGGCCTGGGGGGAGGATTTGCCCTACCAAGCCAAGTACGAACAGCTCAAACGGACGCTGCTGGCCCTCAACCTTGGCAACCTGTCCCAGGTGGTGTTGGCCCTAGCGCGGGAGCTAGAGCGTGCCCAATGCTTTGAACTTGCGGACCTGTTCCCCGAAGTGCGCCAGCGTATGATGCCAGCATTGCGGGCCAGACCCTGCGCCAGCTCGACCAGCTCTACGGTCAGGTCTACCAGGACAATGCTGCTTTGCTGTTGGCCTTTCGGCGCGATGGCGATCCGTCGCCCCAGGCCCTCCAGGTGGCGGCCCAGGTGGCCCTGACCCAGCAGGTGCGCAGTGGATTGCGATCGCTGCTGCGGGATGCCCAGGTCCAGCACCAACTGACCCCAGCGGGCCTGAGCCAGCTTGCCGCCTTGGAAAGCACAGCGGCCATGGTGCAACAGTTGGGCTGTGAACTGACGGCAACAGATTTACCTCGGCTGGTGGTGGAGCTGCTGCTGCTGCTGCTCGGGCCGATGGTGCGAGATTTGCGGCGGCTGGCCCAGCCCGCCTCGGGATCGTCCTCGGAAAGCGCCCCGCCAGGCCCAGTCCAGGCCGGGAACGCCGCCCGCTGGGAGCCGGTTCTGCGCCTCTTGCGGATCAGCCAGGTGCCCCTGGGGCTGAAGCTCAATTTGGAGCAAGCCCAGGAGCAGCTCTACGAAGCGCTCCGACCCCTGCCCGTCAGCCAGTGGCCCGAGGCCGAACGCACCCTGGCGCGGGCCTTGGGCCTGGCCGTACCCCAGAGCTTTGGCCCAGGCTAGATCAGCCTGGTCAGAGATGATCCGCTAGCGCGTTAGCCCAGCCGGTTCCCAAGGCTGGGGCGCAGCGGGGGTATCGCGCCCTGGCTCCATGGCCTGGTTTGAGGCAGCGGCGGGTTCGAGGGGCTGGGTCGATTGCAGGCTGTGGAGTTCGCGATACAGGCCCCCCAGGGCGAGAAGCTGATCATGGGTGCCCAGTTCGATGACCCGTCCCTTGTCCAGCACCGCAATTTGATCCGCCCCGCGCACGGTGGACAGACGGTGGGCAATCACCAGGGTGGTGCGCTCTTTGCTCAGTTCATCAATTGCCGCCTGCACCAGCCGCTCCGACACCGTATCTAAGGCGCTGGTGGCTTCATCCAGAATCAGAATTTCTGGGTCTTGGATCAGAGCGCGGGCGATCGCCAACCGCTGGCGCTGGCCCCCGGATAGCATAATGCCGCGATCGCCCACCACCGTATCCAGCCCCCCCAGCCATCTGCTCGACAAACTCATGGGCATTGGCCTGGCGCAGCGCTGCCTGGATCTCTGCATCCGTCGCTTCGGGCCGACCGTAGGCCAGGTTATAGCGCACGCTGTTGTTGAACAGAAAAGTCTCCTGGCTGACAATACCGATCGTGCGGCGGAAGGATGCCAGGTCGTAATCGCGCAGGTCGCGGCCATTGATCAGAATCCGGCCACCGCTGGGGTCATAGAAACGGGGCAGCAGCTCCGCCAGGGTGGACTTACCTGCCCCAGAAGAACCCACCAGGGCCAGGGTCGTGCCCTTGGGCAGAGTCAAATCGATCCCCCGCAGCACCAAGTCATCGCCGCCGGGATAGCCGAAGTGCAGATTCTGAAATTCAATGTCGCTTTGCAAGCCGGGGTAGGGTTCAGGGTTGCGGGGCATGAAGCTCTTGTTATCCCGCCGCAGCATGTCGTTGACCACTTCCACCGGAGAAGCAGACATGGCCAGAACGTCCCGCGCGGCATTGATCTGGCTGATGTAGGGCAACATGCGGAAGATCAAAATCATGTAGAGCGGCAGGATCGTGGCCAGGAGGGCGAGGCGATCGGCAAAAATGGCCCGGCTGATGAAAACGATCGCAAACAGCGCCACAATATTAAAGAACTCCGCCAGGGGACCGATCACACCGGTATTGGCCTTGGCCAAAAAATCGATGCGCTCCCGTTCCTTAATCAAGCCGAGAAAGCGCTGATACTCCCGCCCTTCATTGCCCGTGGCCCGCACCAAGCGCATCCCGCCAATCAGCTCCACCAGGCCGCTGGAATAGCGATTGTTGATCACAGAAAGCTGTTTGCCAAAGCGTTTGGAATTGAGAATCAGCCCTCGATTAATCAAAATTGATAGCGGGAAAATCAGCACCGTTGCAATGCTAATGGCTGGAGAAAGGGAGATCAAAATCCCCAGAAACACCAACACCGTCGCCGCTGCAATGAACAACTGAACGGCTCCCGTAATCGCCAGGGTTGCCCGGTTCATTTCGCCGCCCAAACGATTCATTAGATCGCCGACCCGCATCTTGGCGAAGTAATCCACATCCACATCCAAAATCAGCCGAATGCCCTGTTCCTGGAAGTCCGAGGTGACCCGGCGAGCCAATTGGGTCGAAACCAAAATGCTGCCGTAGTTGGTTGCACTCTTGAGAAAAATCAACAGGACGATCGCCCCGGTCATCACCTGAATGCGATAGTCCCCAGCGATCCCATCAAACGGCCCCAGAATCTTTTGCAACAGCGGCGGCCCCCCCTCCAGACTCGCCTCCTGGCCGATCAGCGACAGCAGCACCGGCACAATCAGCGTTGTGCCAATGCCATTGAACACCGCCCCCGCTAGGCCCAGCAGTACGCTGGCCCCAATCCGCAGGGGGTATTTTTGCGACGCTAGTCAGGAGTGGGTTGGAAGAAGAAGCCATGGGAAAAAGCAGTGGAAAAGCGGTGGAAAAGCAGTGGAGATCCAAAAGAACGAGAGAAGCAGTGGGGGGAGTTTGGCCTAGACCCCAGCTCCAAAATCAACGTTTTACGGGCAAGATTTCCGCCAACGTTCGGGCCATGGCTTCGATGCTGTAATGCTCGATGCAGCGATCTCGACCCCGTTGACCTCGGGCCTGGGCCGCCGCCAAATCACTGAAAATCGCTTCAATTCCCGCAGCTAGCTGGGCTGGATTGCCGGGATCCGCTAACTCACCGGTATCCCCGACAATGCGGGGAATATCCCCGACGCGGGTCGCCAAAATCGGCTTAGCCATGGCCATGCCATCGGTGAGCTTGAGCGGAAACTGAGCCTGGGCAGCGGGCACATCCTGCTGGGGCACGACAATGCAATCCGCTGCGCTGATCACTTCTGGCATTTGGCTGTAGGGAACCTTGGGGATTTTGATGATCCACTGGCCCCAGCGGGACATCAGTTGCTGGTCGTACTGATCGTAGGGACTGCCGCCGACAATCACCAAGCGCAGGTCGGGCCAGTTGAGCTGCTCCAGGGCGGCGAGGATGTCTTCGACGCCTTTATAAGGACGGGGGGCACCAGGAAACATCAGGGTGCGGAAGCCGGTGAGGTGGAAGCGATCGCGGCTCCCCTGGCCATCGTAGCGGGCTGGATCGAAGGCGTGAATATCCTTACCGTTGGGAATGTAGGTTCCCCCAAAGCGCCGCTGCAAGAACTGATTATGGGTTGTGACGCGATCGGCCCGGCCAATCAGCCGTTCCAGTTGCTTGAGGTAGGCCGGGTGGTCCGGCTCTCGCAGGGCGCAGTCGGAGCGCAGGTCGCGGATCAACTGCCGGGGGCTGGCCCGGTAGCGGTAGGCATCGCCGCCGTGCCAGCTCAGCTCCCAATCGTCAATATCGAGAAACAGGGGCGTCCTGTGTCGCCAGCGGTGCAGCAGCCCCAGGCCAAAGCTGCTGGGCTTGGGCTTATAGGCATAGATCAAATCCCCAGGCTGATCGGCCAAGGCCTTGAGCAGTTGCCGGGCGGAGCTAAAAAACTTGGGATAAATCCCGCCGGGGATTTGCTGGATCGGCAGTTGCTCGGCGCTTTGGAGGCTGCCGCTGCCATCCTTGTTGAAGCCGAGGATCTTGACCCGGTGCCCCAGACTGTGGAGAGCCTTGGTGAGCAGGAAGGGGCGCACCGCATCGCCCCAGCGCCCGGCTCCGCTGTCAGAGAGATCGCTGACCAGGATGGTGATATTGAGCGCTTTGGAGCTGTCCTGGGCGCTGGTCGGCTGGACGTTTAAAGTCTGGCCACTCAAGGTCTGGCCATTCAAGGTCTGGCCATTCAAGGTCTGGGCATTCAAAGTTTGGCTCTCCTCGCTAGGCAAAACGATGGGTGCCTATCACTGTGAGTGTTCCCGGTAGGAAGGCTGCAAATGCAGTGGGATTGGGGGGTGGGCGATCGCTCCTTCACGACCTTAGGGCAACCTACAGTCTCCTAGTAACCAATTACACCCAAGAAGACCTCAGTCCGGGAATCAGATGCTATCCCTGGTGGTTTTCACGCAAACAGCAAGT
>JAAUQQ010000474.1 GCA_012032745.1 Synechococcales cyanobacterium RM1_1_8 | reverse complement strand
CCAGATTGCCCTGCGCATTCTCCAGCCCCTCCAGGCCCAGCATCCTGATGGCGCGATCGCGGTCCTGCCCCTGGTCGGGGTGGGCCATGCCTATGGCGGCCAGGGCTTTGAGCTGATTGGCCCCACCCAGGCCATGCCCTCGGGCGGTTTTGTCTACATGGATGGCAAGCAGCTCGTTCGGGATGTCCGGGGGGGATTGCTGCGGCTGACGGGGCAGCAGTTCCAGGCCATTCGCCGCTGGGCCAGGACTGCGCGTCAAGGTTCGGAGCCAGCGATGATTTTGGCGGTGGGGGATGTGGTGCCGCTGCTGTTTGCCTGGCTGAGCGGTCAGCCCTATGCCTTTGTCGGGACGGCCAAGTCGGAATATTATCTGCGCGATGAACAGGGAGCCCTGGCGCGGCGGGCTGGCGGGCTCGGCTGGAGTCGGCTTCGGCTTCGGTGTTCTTGCCTTGGGAGCGCTGGCTGATGGCCCAGCCCCGCTGCCGGGGCGTGTTTCCCCGCGATCGCCTCACCGCCCAAGTTCTCCAGCGCTGGCCCATCCCTGCCCATGACCTGGGCAATCCGATGATGGATGGCCTGGAAGCCCAACACCCTGCTCCCCGGATTGCCCGGAATGCCGACCAAACGGGCCAGCTAAAACTACTGCTGCTGCCCGGCTCCCGCCCCCCCGAAGCCTTTCGCAACTGGGAGTTGATTTTGGAAGCGGTCAAGGCCCTGGTGAACCGGAAACGGGATCGCGAGCTGGTGTTTTTGGCGGCGATCGCGCCGGGGCTAGATTGCGATCCCCTAGTGCAGGCCCTGACCATTCAGGGCTGGCAGCCGCTGGCAGCGGAAGCCGCCCAGGCTTGGGGGGATTGGCTCCCGGCGGGGCGATCGCCCTGGGGCGGTGGCAGCACCGGCTGCTGCTGAGCCAGGCCAGTTTTGGCGATTATTTACAGGGAGCCGATGGAGCGATCGCCCTAGCGGGCACCGCCACAGAGCAGTTTGTCGGCCTGGGCAAGCCGGTGTTTGTGTTTCCCGGCGAGGGGCCGCAATTTACCGCAGCTTTTGTTGAAGCCCAGCAGCGTTTGCTGGGGCCATCGGTGATTGGGCTCGCACGGCCCTCGCAGTTGCCCGAGGCCCTGGACCGGGTGATGGGCGATCCGGAACGGTTGCGCAGCATTGGCGAAAATGGGCGATCGCGCCTGGGGGAACCGGGGGCAGGGGCGCGTATTGCGGCAACCGTGCTGCGTCTCCTCAGCCAGCCTTGACGGTCAAACTTACTACTCAAACGCCTTAGGGAGTTCCAAGTAATTGATCATCCAGATCCAGGTGAAGCACCCCAGCCCCCTAGCGAGGGTGATCCGTCAGGGACGGCTTCCGTCCCTACTGTGGGCCAGAGAAACTAACAGCGGGGGGCTGGCCCCCATGGCTGCTGGATTTGCCTCTTCTGGCTGCTGGCTTTACTTCCCAGACAAAAGGACGATTTAAAGTTTGGAAGTCCCTTAGTGCTCGAATACATTATCAAACTGCCGTAAATCCAACTCCACAACAGTGGGCAAACAGCAAAAACATTGCTCTGCCAATTCCCAACGCCCCTCCCGCTTCAGCATCGCCGTCAACTGCTGCCGCAGCCCGATCAAATAGCGCACATCATTGGCAGCATAGGCCAACTGTTCCTCCGAAAGCGCCATGACATTGCCCCAATCGGAGCTTTGGGCTGATTTATCTAACTCTACCCCGGCCAGCTCCTTAACCAGGGACTTGAGGCCATGGCTGCCGCTGTAGGTGCGAGCCAATTTGCTGGCGATTTTAGTACAAAAAAACGGTGCGGTTTGAATACCCAACTGATATTTTAAGGCAGCGATATCAAAACGGGCAAAATGGAAAATTTTGGTCACCGCTTCAGCTTCCATCAGGGCCTTCAGGTTCGGCGCATCCCCCTGCCCCAGCTCAATCCGCAGCGCTGTGACATAGCCATCGCCATCGCAGAGCTGCACCAGGCAGAGGCGATCGCGCCCCGGCTTCAGGCCCATGGTCTCCGTGTCCACGGCGATCGCTTCAGCCTGCATGTACCGCTCCAGCAGGGCTGGGGGGAGATCGCGATCGCACAGCAAGAAATTATCCATAACCCTACATCCCTAAAACGCAGCGGGATCAATCATAAGCGCCATCCTGCCCAGCATCCAATCCTAATCCAACACTCAGGCTCCATGGCCGTAGCGATTGCGGAATGTTGCCTGCACATAGGCCCCAATATCGTGATTTTCCATCCCCGAAAATCCATATCGAACAGATCCGCGACATGGACCTTGACGCTATCCAAAAAACGATACCAAACGCTAGAGTCGGTCTGTAGCTGGCCCGAGCCATCAAAGAAGTAAAGCTGACCGACATGGCTATAGGACAAGGCCCGAGGCGGCAGCCGCGTCACGATGTCATTCTTGTTGACAATGCGAAAGGTTTTATCGCCAAAATCGCTATCGAAATGGCGGGCGAAGGTGCGATCTCCCACCCTCGGCGAACCAAAGCTATACAGCCCCTGGACGGGCTGATCCTTCTCCCGCAAATAGGCCGTGGCCAAGGTCGCCAGCGCCGCACCCAAACTGTGGCCTGTCATCCACAGCGGCAGGCTGCGATTCTGCTGGCTAGCGGCTGTTTTTAACGCTCGAATTTCAAGCTGAAGCTCTCGCCAAACCCCATGGAACATCCGCATAAATCCTTCATGGACCTTTCCGCCCAACGGCCCACCGACCAGATCGATGTCGATGTTATTAAGCCAGTCCTTAACCTGATCGCTGCCGCGAAAGGTGACAATGATTTTCTCACTATCTGAAATTAGATAGGCTTCGGTTTCTCCAGCCTTAAAGACTTTGAAGTGAGTGAAGGCGAATTTATCAGCGATCGCCCGTTCCATCACAGCATTATCCTTGTAGGCGAGCATGGAAATTCGTGCCAGGGCCAGGGCATTTTGGCCTCGATAGCGAGTTGTGCTGACATCAAAATCTAGGGCTGTGCTGCTGCGAGCCCGAAGGAGCATTTCCATAATCACTGATGCCGTCTGAAGGGAGGGGCCAAAGCGCTGCCAAAACGCTGGAGGGAGCGCGACAGCGCAGCCTAGTACAGCAGAAGTTCTGAGGCTAGCTTGAGCCGACCTCATCCCCCACCCCCTTCTCCATTCGAT
>JAAUQQ010000473.1 GCA_012032745.1 Synechococcales cyanobacterium RM1_1_8 | reverse complement strand
GATTCGCCCCTGGGAGATTGTCACCGTGGCGCTCCAAGCACCGCCAATCGCTAGGCCAGGAGCCGAGCCCCATCGAAGAAATCCCCCGATTTCCCCGCTGAAAAGGGTGGCCGGAGGGATCTTGCTTGAGGCAAGGAATGAAATCACCCTTGATTCCTTTGGGTGATTCCCTGGGATGATTCCTTCGGACTCCAACTTTGAGCTAGTCGTCATGGTCATCGAAGGGATCGGCCAACTGCTTTGCCGGAGGGCCGAAGGAGGTGTAGATCGCAAAACCAGTCATGGCAACGACCGCAGCACCAATGGCGATCGCAAACGACAGTGCAGGAGTATCCATTGCAACCTGGGGTTGAAGGTTAATAACTCAATTGTAACGAATGGTTACCCTGTTTTTCGGAATACTTCCCCCACCGTGATCCCTGCCCCCCGCTTGCTGTAGCTCTAGCCCACCGCCCCAGCGCCCCAAACCCCCTGGCAATGGCATTTGGCAAACCCCCAGAGCTGTATGATAATTAAGGACAGGATCGTTTAATATTCCGTCTTAGGATTCCTCATAGAGCTGTAGGCAAGCCATGGTTAAAAAAACTGGACTCGGAGATATCTTGCGCCCCCTCAATTCGGAGTACGGTAAGGTCGCTCCCGGCTGGGGAACCACGCCTCTGATGGGTGTCTTCATGCTGTTGTTCTTTGTGTTTCTGCTGATCATCCTGCAAATCTATAACTCTTCCTTGATTCTCAACAGCTTCGATGTGGACTGGACCAGCTTGGGTCAGTAGGGCCTAGCTGTCAGGCAGTTTTCGAGGCTGGGTCAGGTTCAGGTTGGGCTTAGAACTAGGGCGATCGCCCCTGTACCCACCCCGCTCCAGCGAAGATCTACCCCTTTCGGCCCCTTCGTTTGGCTGATCGGCTCTAGCCCAGGCTAGGGCCGATTTTGTTGGGGGCGATCGCTCCCCTCGGCCCTCGGGCGATCGCCCCGAGCACCGCCACTCCCTGGCTACCGGTTCTACTTTTGTTAGATTATTAGGAAGGCTGGCCCTAGCCTGGTGCTGAGTCAGCGGCTGCCCACCGCCGGGGGTCGCTCCAGCCCATTAGGTTCAGCTTGCCCTTCGGAGAGAAATCCATGAATGTGTTTGGCATTGGCCTGCCGGAAATGGCGATCATCTTTGTGGTTGCCCTGTTGATCTTTGGTCCCAAAAAGCTGCCGGAGATTGGCCGTACCTTCGGCAAAACCCTGCGTAGTTTCCAGGATGCTTCGCGGGAATTCCAGGAAGAGTTTGAAAAGGAGGCCAAGGCGGTGGAGAAAATCGCCACCCAGGCCATGGAAGCCACCCTCGACCCAAAACCCGCTGAGAAACCTAAGATCGAAGCGGCTAAGGTGGAAGAATCCTCCTCGGAAGCTCCCCCGCAGGTCGTCGATGGAGCTGAGGTTGCTGAAACTATTGTTGAAGCCGCCGCCGCCCCTGAAACTGCTGAAGCCACTGCCGAGGTTGATGCTTAGGAACAAAAGGTTTGATTGAGAGGATGTTTGAGAATTCGCCCAGGCCAGCGATTTTATACTCAAAAGGCTAGACTATGCCCGATTTTTTAAGCAAAAATACGGGCTATGGGCACTATTAGCTATAGCCAAAGCTATTCTCAAACATCCTCTAAGACGCATTTTTGCAGCGTTTCCTCCCTTCCCCTATGTCCGACCCCAACGCTGAACGAAGGCTTGCTGCCGCTCAGGATTTGCCTCAGAAAGCCACAGCCAAGGCCGCGCCCAAGGCCGACCCCCAACCCGCCATGCCGCCCCAGCTCATCGTCGGCCTGGGCAATCCGGGGGCCAAGTATACCAATACCCGCCACAACATTGGCTTTGATGCGGTGGATGCCCTGGGCAAGCGCTGGCTGGTCAGCCTCGGTGAGCATAAAAAATTCAAGGGCGAATTTGGCGAAGCCATGGTGCCCCGCCTGGGCTCGAACAAGCTGCGATTGCTCAAACCCCAGACCTACATGAATCTCTCGGGCCAATCGATCCGGGCCGTGGTGGATTGGTACAAGATTCCGCCGGAGGCGGTGCTGTTGGTTTACGACGACATGGACCTGCCCCTGGGCCGCCTGCGCCTGCGCCTCTCGGGCTCGGCGGGGGGGCACAATGGCGTCAAGTCGGCGATCGCCCACCTCGGCACCCAAAACATCCCCCGCTTGCGCATCGGCATTGGTGCGCCCAGGCTGCCGGGGGGCGATCGCGATGCCACGGTCTCCCACGTCCTAGGAAAATTCTCTCCTAACGAACAAAAGCTGGTGGATGAAGTCTTGCTGCTGACCACGGAGGCGATCGAACTGGGCCTGCGCCAGAGCCTGGAAAAAGCCATGAGCCTTTACAACAACCGAGAAGCCGTGCCAGGTTAAGGAATATTGCGTTCTGCCCCGTCCCGCCCTATGTCTAGGTTGCCGAATACAACCGCCCATGTGCGCGTCTATTTTCAGAGTTGGGAGCAGGGTCTGTTGGCGGGAGAAGTGGAGGCTAGCCGCTTTCGCTGGACATTCCAGTGGCATTTTTTGCGGGGAGAGCTGGAAGTGGAGCCTTCCCTGGGGCGCACGCTGATCAAGGATCCGCTCAATCGCTTCTTGGTGCAAAAGGACTACCAGCTAGAGCCCGGCGGCGACTATAGCTTCACGATCCGCAGCCAGTTTTGATCGGTGGCTGACTGGATCGGTGGCTAGCCAGGTAGCGGCTGGGCAGCAGCCAGATAGCGCTCCACTAGCAGGATCGCCACGATGTCATCGATCGCCCTGGGGGGCTCCCGCAGGCCCTGGGGCAACAGCCGGGTCAGCCCTCGGGCGGGATACATCTGCCAATAGCGATCGCGGGCCAGCAGACTAGTGCGATGTTCATCCACCAACAAAATCGGGGGCGCGGGGTCCAGGCCCTCCCGCAGCTGGGCTTGCCAGAGTTTGGAACTGGTGCGATCGCCCAGCACCAGCCCCGCCACCGCGAACCGCCCCTGGAGCGATCTCACCCAATCCAGCGCCGCCGCCGCCGCCACCACTTGATGCTCGATCACCTCCCCCGTCAGCATCGTGACAGCGACACCGCATTTATCACGCCCCGGATCAAAGCCCACCAGCACCGCCAAAGACGGGGCGATCGCCTCGCTCGGCCCAATTCCTCCCCCACCCATACCCTGC
>JAAUQQ010000073.1 GCA_012032745.1 Synechococcales cyanobacterium RM1_1_8 | reverse complement strand
GGTAGAGGGGTGGCTTTGGGGTTCGGCTTGGGCGAGGGGAGGGGCTGGCGGGGGGTGGGTAGGGGCACCGCTCCAGGGGCCATTCCAGGCGCTGAATGCGCTGGCTGCTCTGGGGCTGGGGAAATCTGGGCCAGGCTGGGGGCGGCAAAGCCGCAGAGGAAGAGGGTTGCCATGGCCCATCCCATGGGCGATCGCCTGCCCAATCGGGAGCCCGATCGCCCATGGGACTGCATGTCCCATCTCATCCCCCATCGCCTGTTCACACCAACGACCCGCCGCCGGAGGCGAAGCCCAGGGCTGGAGAAGGGGGAAAACCGAGGCTGGAGGTGTTGCGAAGGCAGCATGAAGAAGCGCAAAGATTAGGAGGACAGCGGCAGGGGAAGCGAGCAGCCCTGGGGCGCACTTCCTATTCTAGTCAGCATCTTCTCGCGGTGAGGCTGCCCTCGGGAAAGCTTTGCCCAGCACCGGAGCCAGTTGAGGTTTGGCCTGAGGTTTGGCCTGAGATTTGGCCTGAGACTTGCCTAAAGACTTATCCCATTTTCCGACTTTGCCATGGCCAGCCTGGGGCGCTGGGGTGCGGGCCACCACTGCCACCCCCAGCAGGGGAATTTGGGCTGCCTGGAGGAGCTGGGCGATCGCCGCCACGGTCGCACCGCTGGTGTAAATATCATCCACCAACAGCACTGGACGCAGTGGTCTCCGTCCCGGCCCCAAACCGCCTAAATTGCGCAAATCTGGCCCCAGGGCAAAGGCCTTGGCCACATTGCGGTGGCGCTCAGCCGGGGAGAGTTCAAACTGGGGCTGGGTCGCCTGAACCCGCAGCAGCCCTCGCCGCAGCAAGGGCAAGCCTGTCTGGCGACAGAAGCCCTGGGCGATCGCTTCGGCCTGATTAAAGCCCCGCTGGGCCAGTTTGCTGGCATGGAGCGGCACTGGCACCACCCAAGGTCTGGCTGCCAGGCCCGTTACTAGCCCTGTTGCCAGCCCTGTGTCTAGGGTCTGATTTCGTTGCCATTGCAACCAGGCTTCGCCCAGCCAATGGCCTAGGGGCTGGGCTAGAGCCGGTGTGGATTCATACTTGAGGCGGGCGATCGCTCGCTTGACGCCCTCGTGATAGGTTCGCCAAGCCAGCACTGCATAGTCACCATCAGCACCAGAACCAGATCGCTTTACCCAAGCCACGGGCGGGGGCTGGCCCGCCCGCAGTTGTCGCTCACAGTCTAGGCACAACAGCGGCTGTCCAGGGCGCTCACACAGGGGGCAAGCCGCCACCAAAAACAGGTCCAGGCTCGATTGCAAGGCGCGGGCGAGGGGAGCAAAAACCATAGCAAAGCCCAGCGGGCAAGGCCAAACAACAGCGGCGCAAAAAACCAGATTCCCCTGACCGTTCCCATAATTCCCAATTTCCCAGGTGCCCTCCCCCAGCGCGAACCATGGCTAGGCTTTGGGGCTTGCCCAATCCATGGCTGGGGATTGGATTCCCTCGGCCTAGCGATGCAGAGTACCCTGGGATAAGGACGGCGATTTAACCGATGGACTCGCGACGTTCTCTAGGCAGATGTTTTCTAGGCGTTATGTTTTCCAGGCAAAAGAACCCAGCAACCGAAAAACGCATCACGCTCTCCCAAGTGAGCTGGGAGAAGCTGGAGGCCATCCTAGAAGATTTAGGAAATCAGCGCTCCACCCACATCACCTACTACCAGGGAAAGCTGGAAATTTTGGAGCCCTGGACACACCACGATCGCATCGTTCGCCTGATGGATTCGCTCCTGCGGTTGCTTGCGGATGAGAGCGGGGATGATCTCTGCGGCGGCGGCTCGCAGCTCCTCAAGCATTCCGAGCGTGGGATCGCCATCCAGCCCAATGCCTGCTATTACCTGGCCCAGCGCCCGCGCTTTGGCGATCGCGCCGAACTCGACCTCCGCCAAGTCGCCCCGCCGGAGCTGGCGATCGACATTCAACTCCACCGTGCCTCGCTCAAACGGCTGGGGCTGTTTGCGGGCTTGGGCATTCCAGAAGTTTGGCAATATGTCACCAGCCTGGACGAAGCCCAGGTGCTGAAGGGTGAGTTGACCCTGCTGGGCCTTCAGAACAATCGCTACGAGCCGATCTCCCACAGCCGTCTCTACGATTTCCTGCCCACGGCTGTGATCACCAGCTTCATCGCCCAGAGTGACAGCGCGGGCCTAGCCCAGGCCCTGGCCCAGCTCCGCTCCTGGATACCTCGGGAACAGCCAACCTGAGTCGCGCCGTCCCAGGGGCAACCTTTGAGCCTTGGGATATTGCAGTCGCATCTATTCGATTATTGCATTTTTATTAGTTGAATTCAGCATTTTTTGTCGTCTTTAGTTAACCTTGCTACAAAAACAATCTTGTAGCTGCCGTAGCTTACAGGGGATTGCGCAATTCTTCGGAAACACAGCGAGGTATCAATTAGTTTCCTAGAGCTAATTAAGCACGCTGACTTCGTTGGGGGCTGCACAACTCGGCGTTTCTGTGGCCGCCACAGCGTTTTTACAATCTGGCGATCGCTCCATTCCATGGCTGAATGGATTGCAAACAATCCCATCAATCCTCTGCTGTCCTAGACATTGTTGTTTTCAGGACAGCCAGCCCTATTTCACCTACTTACCCTGATCGAGAACGGACGTATGGCTAATCTTTCCCGACGCAAGTTTATTGCAACCCTCGGTGTGACGGCTGCTGGCGCAATTGTGGTCAATGGCTGTAGCTCTGGTGGTGGTTCTGACCCTGAGGCTACTGGCACTGCGCCGGCGGGCGAAACGGCTTCTGAAGCCGTGATTCCCACTGGAGCTGATGCGCCGGAAGTGGATACCGTCAAACTGGGTTTCATTGCCCTGACCGACTCGGCTCCGTTGATTATTGCCAAGGAAAAGGGCTATTTCGCTAAGTATGGAATGCCCAACGTGGAGGTTCTAAAACAGGCTTCCTGGGCGACCACCCGCGACAATTTGGTCCTCGGTTCTGCGGGGGGGGGCATCGACGGTGCCCACATCCTCACACCCATGCCCTACTTGATCACCACGGGCAAGGTGACCGATGGCAAGCCCTTGCCCATGTACATCCTGGCTCGCCTGAATACCAACGGCCAGGGGATTTTGCTCTCCAACACCTACAAAGACCTGGCGGTGGGCCTTGATGCCACTCCCTTGAAAGAACCCTTTGCCGCCAAGGACGCCAATATTGCCATGACCTTCCCTGGGGGCACCCACGACCTCTGGATTCGCTACTGGCTGGCGGCGGCGGGCATCAATCCCGATTCCGATGTGTCCACCATTGTCGTTCCGCCGCCTCAAATGGTGGCCAACGTCAAGACCGGTACCATGGAAGCCTTCTGCGTGGGTGAACCCTGGCCCTTGCAAACCGTCAACCAGGACGTGGGCTACGGTGCCCTGACCACAGGGGAAATCTGGAAAGACCACCCCGAGAAAGCCCTGGGTATGCGTGCCGATTGGGTCGATGCCAATCCCAATGCCGCCAAGGCCATGCTGATGGCCGTTTTGGAAGCCCAGCGCTGGTGCGATGCCGATGAAAACAAAGAAGAGATGTGCCAGATTCTCGCCAAGCGGGAATGGTTCAAGGTGCCCTATGAGGACATCATCGATCGCTCCCAGGGCAAGTTCAATCTGGGCGTTCGGGAGCTGGAAAGCCAAGACCTGATGCAGAAATACTGGCGCGACAATGCATCCTATCCCTACAAGAGCCATGACCTGTGGTTCCTGACCGAGGATGTGCGCTGGGGCTACATCGATCCCACGGAGGATCTCAACGCCTTGATCGATAAGGTCAACCGGGAGGATCTCTGGAAAGAAGCCGCCCAGGCCCTGGGTGTGCCCGAGTCTGAGATTCCCACGAGCACCTCTCGCGGGGTGGAAAAGTTCTTTGATGGCATTGAATTTGACCCTGAAGATCCGGCCAAGTATCTGGCTAGTCTCCAGATCAAGAAGGTCTAATCAGTTTTCTAGGGCACCGTTCAGTTGGGAGGGAGATCCTTTGTATCTTGCTCCCAGCTACGGTTAGCCTTTTTACGTTTGGTTTAATGCTCGCCTCAATAATGACTTCTATGGCACTTTCTACAGCTCGCTTACCTCGGTTTCCTGCGATCGCCCAAGGGGCAATTGAATTTGGTAAAAGAACTGCCATTTCTGCGGTGGCGATCGCCCTACTCCTGTTGCTGTGGGAGTTGCTCTGTTCCGGTGAATCCCCTGCCTTGCCTCCACCGAGCCGTGTGTTCTCAGACACTTGGGATTTGATTATTGATCCTTTCTTCGACAATGGCGGCACCGATGTGGGTTTGTTTTGGCAAATCCTCGCTAGCCTCAAACGGGTGGCGATCGGTTTTACTTTGTCCGCTGTCGTGGGCATTGGTCTAGGGGTCATCCTGGGCAGCAGCCGCTGGGTTTACATCGCCGTTGACCCGGTCTTTCAACTGCTGCGCACGGTGCCTCCCCTGGCTTGGCTACCCATCTCCTTGGCGGCGATGAAGGCTAACGAGCCAGCCGCTATTTTTGTCATATTCATCACCGCAATTTGGCCGATCCTGATTAATACTGCGGTGGGTGTGCAGCAGGTTCCCCAGGATTACCGTAACGTCGCTCGGGTCTTGAAGCTTTCAAGGTTTCAGTATTTTACGAACATTATTCTGCCTTCCACCGTGCCCTATATTTTCACGGGCTTAAAAATTGGTATTGGTCTGTCCTGGTTGGCAATTGTTGCGGCAGAAATGCTGATTGGGGGTGTGGGTATTGGTTTCTTTATTTGGGATGCTTGGAACAGTTCTTTGATTAGCGAAATTATCATTGCCCTGGTCTATGTCGGGATCGTTGGTCTACTCCTAGATCGCTTGATTGAGCTTGTGGGCAAGCTCGTCACATCTGAAAGTTAGCTCTTGTGATGACGAGACTTGTGGTTGATGCCGTCTTGGGCTCACCCGTCTTGGGCTCACTAAATCTTACTTTCTCGACTTTCTTGGTCAATCCAACGTTCCCTGGATGACATTGGCATTCGCGTCGAAACAATGCCTTCACAATGTCCTCGTTGCCAATTTCAAAGCAGCGCTCTGTCCCAGCCTCTGCGAACTTTCCTTTAGACCTCTGAACTGCCATGGCCTCCCCATTTCTGGATATCGATCATGTTGACAAAGCCTTTCCCCTTAAGGGGGGCGGTGAATACATTGCCCTCAAGGGCATTAACTTAGGAATTAAACCTGGGGAATTTGTCAGCCTCATTGGCCATTCCGGCTGTGGTAAATCAACCCTGTTGAATATCATTGCGGGGTTTGACAATGCCTCATCCGGGGGCGTGGTCCTAGAGGGAAAGGAGATTACTGAACCTGGGCCGGATCGCATGGTGGTCTTCCAAAATTACTCCCTACTGCCCTGGTTTACGGTGCGCCAAAATATCGCTTTGGCCGTGAAGCGGGTCTTGCGCCATCTCTCCCCTGAGGAGCGAGATGAAATTATTGATAAAAATATTCAGCTCGTGGGCCTGGCCCATGCCGCCGATCGCAAGCCCAAGGCTCTCTCTGGCGGGATGAAGCAGCGGGTGGCGATCGCCCGTGCCCTGGCCCTGCGGCCCAAGGTGATGTTGCTTGATGAGCCCTTTGGTGCCTTGGATGCCCTCAGCCGGGGCAACCTCCAGGGACAGCTCATGGCCATTTGCCAGGAGACGGGCATGACCTGTGTGATGGTCACCCACGATGTGGATGAGGCGCTGTTGTTGAGCGATCGCGTCATCATGCTCACCAATGGTCCCGAAGCCCGCATTGGCCAAATTCTGGATGTGGAGCTGCCCCGGCCCCGCCAGCGCATGGAGGTGGTCAACCATCCGCGCTACTACGCCATGCGCAACGAGATTATCTATTTTCTCAACGAGCAGAAGCGGGCCAAGCGCCGCAAGTCTCGCCTGGAGAAAGCCGTCGCCAAGACGCCAGCGGTGGCCAGCACCAACCGCTTCGGCCTGGAAGTCAGCAGCCTTACCCTCGGCTTTGTGCCCCTGACCGACGCAGCACCCCTGGTGGTGGCCCAGGAAAAGGGCTTTTTCCAAGAGATGGGCTTCGATTCGATTACCCTCAGCCGCGAGCAGAGTTGGAAGTCTGTATCCGATGGTCTCACCTCGGGCCGTCTTGAGGCCTCCCAACTGCTGAGCGGTATGCCGCTGTCGATCAGCCTGGGCATGGGCGGCAAGGCTCCGATGCCCGTGGTGCGGCCCATGGTCTTGAGCCGCAATGGCAATGCCATTACCCTGGACCGCCACTTTTTGGCCAAGGGCGTGCGCGATCTGGCGGGCTTGAAGGCGGCCCTAAGTGAGGAAAGCGGCAAAACCCACACCCTGGGCACGGTCCATCCTTCATCGATGCATAACTTGATGTTGCGCTACTGGCTGGCCTCCGGCGGGATTGATCCCGACAAGGATGTCAAGATTGAGATGATCCCGCCCGCCCAAATGGTGTCCAATCTGAGGGCCGGTAACATCGATGGCTACTGTGTGGGTGAGCCCTGGAATAACTGGGCGATTCGGGAGGGGGATGGCTATGCGATCGCACCGATTCCGACATCTGGGAGGGCCACCCCGAGAAAGTCCTAGGCATGTCAGAGGCCTGGGCCAATGCCCACCCCAATGCCGCCAAGGCCCTGGTCAAGGCCCTGCTCAAAGCCTGCCAATATTGCGACGACCGCCGCAACCGCCAGGAAATTGCCCAGTGGCTCTCCCGGCCAGAATACCTAGGCGTTCCGATTGAAAACATCCTGCCCGGCTTTGCCATTCCCTACGACCAGGGCATGGGCGAAGATCCCGTGCATATCCTGCGCTTCAACCGCTTCTACGTCGAACAGTCCAACTATCCCAACGCCGATGAGGGCCTCTGGGTGCTGACACAACTCGCCCGCTGGGGCCTGACGGTCTTCCCCAAAAACTGGCGAGAAATCCTTGGGCGGCTCTACCGCAACGACCTGTTCAACAGCGCCGTTCGCGAACTGGGCTGGCCCTCCCTAGAGCCTAGTATCCTGCCCTTGACGATGTTTGATGGGGTTGTGTTCGATGCTAGGGATCCCATCGCCTACCTAGAACAGTTTGAGATCTCCCACCCCATTCGGATTGAGGAGTTTGACCTGGATGCAGCGCGATCGGAGATTGCGGCTTGAGCCCAGCAGACGGTGTCCTAAGGAACGTTTTCCCCTCGAAAACCGCGTAAGCTGAGCATGGCTGCTCCAGCTAAAGACCTGACAAGGGCGAGGGGTCTGTTCCAAGGCCACCGCTCCATCCCCGCCCAGAGGACAGCATCTACCCGACGCCTCACCGCAACTCCAACGATCTGGCGTCCTTGGCTTGGCCCTTTTTCTTGTTATTAGCATGACTTCGATATTGACTAACTCTGCCCCTGCCACCACAGCCTCTGCAAAAGCCCCTGGCGCTTATTTGGAAATTGATCGGGTTTCCAAGATTTACCCCACGGACAACGGCCCCTACCCGGTCTTTGAGAACGTCAGCCTATCCGTGGATGAAGGGGAATTCATCTGCGTCATCGGTCACTCGGGCTGTGGCAAATCCACCCTATTGAACCTGGTGTCCGGCTTCAGTAGCCCCTCCCAAGGGGAAGTCCGCCTCGCCGGGGAGACGATCACTGAGCCCGGCCTCGATCGCATGGTGGTGTTCCAAAACTACTCCCTGCTGCCCTGGAAAACCGCCTACGAAAACGTCTTTTTGGCGGTGGAGGCGGCCTATCCCAAGCTGCCCAAGACCGAGAAAGATCGGGTGGTGCGGGAACATATTGAGATGGTGGGCCTCACTGAAGCCGCCAATAAGAGACCGGGGGAGCTGTCCGGCGGTATGAAGCAGCGGGTGGCGATCGCCCGCGCCCTCGCCATTCGTCCCAAGGTTCTGGTGATGGATGAGCCCTTCGGTGCCCTGGATGCCATTACTAAGGAGGAACTGCAAGAGGAACTGGTCAAGATTTGGAGTGAGCACCGGCTGACGGTGCTGATGATCACCCACGACATTGATGAAGCCCTGTTCCTCTCGGACCGACTGGTGATGATGACCAATGGCCCTGGGGCAGAAATTGGTGAAATCATGGAAATTCCCTTTGAACACCCCCGCGATCGCGCCCGCGTCATGGAAGACCCCCGCTACTACGAACTGCGCAACCAGGCCCTAGACTTCCTCTACAACCGCTTTGCCCACGATGAAGATGAGAAATAAATCAGACAAAGCGTGAAGACCTGCATTGCCCAACTCGGTAATTTCCGGAACCGTTCAGGGGCAGGAAGGCCGTCCCAAGATTTCCCCATAAACTGGAGGTTCAAAGCCAGCCAGGGAAGCATCCCAAGGCCAGCTCGAACCTCCAGTTTTTTGGGGTTACGGGCCGCCAATGACGGGTTGCTCAATTGCTGTCTAGTCACGACCGATTTCCAGCTAGCCGAGCGAATCACAGCACCTAGGCCCGTCCCCCTGGCCGACTCGATTCCACCGCCACCGCCACCGCCTCTCCAGAAGCCGGGTTGCTGTCCAAATTGCTCTCCAAACCATCTTCCAGAGCCTGCAAGCACTGGCTTGCATCCTGGTCCGGCGGCGTCAGCCCCTGGGCATTGACATCGGGCACCCAGCCCAGCAGCGGCAGCGGCAACAGCGTGCTGAGGTTGGTGATCAGCACCAACTGCCACAGATTCGTAAAGTCCGACTCAGTTACGCCCAGGGCTTGGGTCAACAATGCCCCCAGCTCGTGGGACAGCAGCCCGCCAAAGTTAAAAATCGACATCAGCAGGGCAAAGAACGTGGCCTCGATGCCCCTAGGACAGAGCCGGGCCGCCAAAATCAACACCGGCATGAAGGATAGCTGCCCCGCCACCACCAGCACCAGGTTGTCGCCGAGGCTAAACCACTGATCGCTAATGCCCCAAGCCCGATTGGTGTGGGTGACCAAGATCAGGGAAGTCATGCCCAGAGCCGCCGAGATCGCAATCATCCAGCCAAAAATGCGGCGGAAGCGGATCTCCCGGAAAAAGTTTTGGAATAGCCAAACCCCCAGCATCATCGCCAGGCTGCTGACCAGCCGTACCCGCCCCAAAAACTCCGGCGGAAACCCCAGCTCGTTGGTGCTAAAGAAAAAGAAGGCTGAATCGGAGCTGGGGGTCGCCTGCCAGAGGAACAGGAACAGCGTTGGCATCCAGATCGCCTTTTGGGCAATGGCCTGGCGCAGCAGCCCCACCTGGGACTTGACTTCGCCCAGGCTGGGGCCGCCCAGGGAGCGTCCCTCGGCAATCCAGCCCGCCACCCCGGTGACAATCAGCGGAAATGTCGCCGTAATCAAAAACAGTTCCCGCGTGGACAGGATTTCTAGCAAGACCCCGCCCAGATAGGCCGTCAGCAGCCCCCCCAAAGCCCCCACGCCCCAGGTCAGGGATTGGAGGGAGCCCGCAGCCTGGTCCGCTTCCTCCCGTGCCCGCTCCACCACGATGGAATCGGCAATCACATCGCTCACCGCCACGGACAGGGAACTGAGCACGATCGCCACGGTGGCCTGGAATGGGGTTGAGACCCAGAAGCCCAGGGCCAACCAGGCACCGCAGCCCAGCAGCCCCGAGAGCACCAGGTAGGAGCGGCGGTGGTAGCCCGCGATGGGCAGGCCATCGGACATGAAGCCGAACAGTGGCTTGACCATCCAGGGCAGGGCGGCGATGCCCATCAGGGCAGCCACCGCCGCCGGGCTCAGACCCAGATCGTCCTTGAGAAAGAAGCTCACCGCCAGCCGCGACAGGCCGAGGATGCCCTGGACAAAGTAGACGGCGAGGATGGCAAACAGCTCCGGTGAGGGCTCATTGCCAAACAAAAGATTTTGTTTGAGGTATTGCTTAATGCGGTCTGTGCCAGCGGGCGTCACCAGCATAGGCAACCTCGTTAAGAAACATCAATTGCAACCAGTATAGCGAGCCCCCGTCTCTGTCCCTGCTCCCCCAGGGCTGTTTTGGGGCAATCCGGGCCAAAGTCTGGCCCAGCCTCCCGCCAATTTCTCGATGGGGCCGATCGCCGGGGGCTCAGAAATCCTGACGGGGGCACCGGCCTAGAGCCCAGCCAAAGTTCCGCATTCCCACCGGGGCTGAGCCTCGCCTTGGTTCCCATGATGAAGACTGGGTGAAGTATTTTCCCTGGAGCCTCAAAGCTGCCGGGAACCGCTCCCCAGGGATTACAGAACGTCTGACTTTAATTGTTTGCTGACTTTAATTGTTTGCCATGTCTCAGCTTTGCATCGCTGCCATGGACGGCCACCTCGATCGCGTGCGCGCCCTCCTGTCCCAGTCTGGCCCAGCCTCCTTGGGTGACAGCGCTGTAGCTCTGGTTCAAGCCGCTGCCCGAGGGCATTATTCCATTGTCGAGGCGCTGCTGGCGGCTCGGGTCAATCCCAACTGGCTGGGCGATCGCGGAACTGCTCTGCACTGTGCCACCCTGGGCAACCATGGGGATGTGGTGCGATCGCTGCTCCAGGGGGGAGCCGCTGTGGATCTGCGGGACCATTGCTCCCAGGGGCGGGGCTGGACGGCGCTGATGTATGCAGCGGCCCTGGGCCATATGGCGATCGCCCACCTGCTGTTGCAGGCGGGGGCCGATGCCAACCTGCGCGATCGCGATGGCCAAACCGCGCTGACCATCGCCGCCAACGCAGGCCACACCGCCATGGTGCTGCTGTTGATCGAAGCGGGGGCCGAAAGCCAGGGGCTCGATCACTATGGGAACAAGGCCCTGAGCTATGCCCGCAATCGCCAGGGCAGCGGCGATGAGCTGGTGCTGGACCGCCTGCCCTAGGCATGGGATCCCAGCCCCAGGCACCCACTCCAGCCCGAGGGCTAAATCACACCCTTCGAGCTGGGGATCAATCCGGCCCGGCGGGGGTCTACCTCCGTGGCCATGCGCAGGGCGCGGGCGAAGGCTTTGAACGTAGCCTCAATAATGTGGTGGGAGTTGATGCCATCGAGCTGGCGGATGTGCAGGGTCATTTGGCTGTGGTTGACGATCGCCACAAAAAACTCCCGCACGAGCTGGGTGTCATAGGTGCCGACGCGCTGGGTCGGGATCTCCAGACCGTAGCTGAGGTGGGGGCGACCGGAAAAGTCCAGAACCACCTGCACCAGGGCTTCATCCAGGGGGGCGAGAAAATGGCCAAAGCGGGTGATGCCCTTGCGATCGCCCAGGGCCTGGCCCAGCGCCATGCCCAAGGTAATGCCCACATCTTCATTGGTGTGGTGATCGTCGATCTCGATATCGCCCGTTGCCTGCACCTCCAGGTCAAACATCCCGTGGGAGGAAATCTGGTGCAGCATGTGGTCCAGGAAGGGAATGCCCGTCTTGGCATTGCACTGGCCTGTGCCATCCAGGCCAATCGACACCTGCACATCGGTTTCGCCGGTCTTGCGGCCAATGGTTGCTGTCCGGGCTGTCGGAGCCGTTGGGAGATGGAGGGGAGGGCGATCGGTGGTTTGCATGGCAAATTCCCACAAGGGCAATGGTTAAAGTCGGCCCGTGGTTTGCATGGCAAATTCCCACAAGGGCAATGGTTAAAGTCGGCCCTTGACATACTCTCCCAGCAACCGCGAAGCGGTATGCAGTGAGATTCTTTAGATCGCTCCAAAGAGTTTCTGCTTCAGCGCCAGTTAACTAGACAGCGTTACCACCGCCCCCGTCACCTCGACTCCACAGACATTTTGTTTAACGTCCACTTGGTGCCCCCAAGCGGGACGGATCTGAAGTCCTTTCGTCGCTTTGCCCTGTGCAGGTTGCCAGTGTCTTAACCGTTGCTTCTGAACCGCCTGCTGGATGGAGCCATCCTATGTTTTTTGCGCTTTACCGCTGAGACAATGATATCACTCCCTGCGGTCGTCCGCCGCTTCACCACCCCCCAAGCCTTCGGCTATGGGCGGAGCACTGCGACGGATCTTGGTAGGGACATGGCATCGCCATGTCCGGCGAACGGTTTGGCATTGCCATGTCCGGCGCAGGGTTTGGTTTACCCCTACGGTGCCTATTGGGTTACATCCCCATGATGTTATACCCAGAGTCCACATACAACACCTGGCCGGTGATGCCGCTGGACAGGTCGCTACAGAGAAAAGCTGCCGTATTGCCCACCTCCGTCTGGGTTACCGTGCGCCGCAGGGGAGCCACCTCCTCCACATGGTGAATCATGTCGAGAATGCCGCCGATCGCCGAGGAAGCCAGCGTCCGAATCGGTCCAGCGGAAATCGCATTGACGCGAATATTGCTCGGCCCCATCTCCGCCGCCAAATAGCGCACTTCCATTTCCAAGGCGGCCTTGGCCACGCCCATGACGTTGTAGTTGGGCACCACGCGCACACCGCCCAGGTAGGTCATGGTGACAATGCTGCCGCCATCGGTCATCAGGGCCTTTGCCCCCCGCGCCAAATGCACCAGGGAATAGGCGCTGATATCGAGGGCGCGGCCATAGCCCCCCCGCGTCGTGTTGCTGAAATCGCCGGTCAGCTCATCCTTACCCGCAAAGGCCAGGCAATGGATCAAAATATCGATCTTGCCCCACTTTTCCTTGACCGTGCCAAACAGCTCATCCATCTGGGCATCGTCTTGAACATTACAGGGCAAGAACAGGGTGGGAGCCAGGGATGCGGTCAACTCTTCCACCTTCTTCTCCGCCCGACCTCGGTCATCGGGTAGGTAGGTGACGCCGATTTCTGCGCCCGCTGCATGGAGCTGCTGGGCGATGCCCCAGGCGATGGAGCGATTGTTAGCGATGCCCGTGACCAGCGCTTTCTTGCCGTTTAGATCAAGCATGGGTTCCGTTAGATTTCCTTGCCAAGCCCCGTGACCCCATATACCCAGGGGTGCAGCCAAGACCGGATGTTTATGCGGTTCAGCAGCAGTGCTGCTTGCCAGTCTCTCATTCTAGGGCAAGGGGATTGCTTCGCAAATTTCTGGCCCAACGGGCTCCCAGCCGCCCCCAACCCCCGCAAGGCAGGCCCGCAAGATGCAGATATGGCGAAGAGACAGGGCGCAGAGGGGGCTGTGGGATGGAGTTATGTGTTTTTTTATTAAGCTTGTAGCCGTAACAACAATGGACGGCGTTAAGAACTCCAAAATATGGCCAAGAAACCGCTCTGTTCCATCAATATTGACCACGATGAACATTTCAGCGGTCTCGGATCACCCTAAAATGTAATGAGTGATGCAGTTTCTCTCACGACATTTTATTTATTCACCTACCGCCAATCTGGATTTTTGATACAGGCCTTGCGTGCAAGGGCCTGCTCCAAAAGCCCGCCGATTTGCGCTGCATCGTTGGTCTCTAAACTATGATTGCAACCTCTGAGCTACCGCTCGCCACATTGTTTCGTGAAATTGCTGGAAGCTCGTTTCCCCCGGCGGTGGATACCTTCGAGCGGGGCAAAACCATCTTCTTTCCGGGTGATCCCGCAGAACGGGTTTATTTTTTACTAAAGGGAGCGGTGAAGCTGTCGCGGGTCTATGAATCTGGCGAAGAGATTACCGTGGCGCTGCTGAAGGAAAACAGCGTCTTCGGCGTCCTTTCCTTGGTCATGGGCCAGCGCTCCGATCGCTTCTACCACTCCGTTGCCTTCACCCAGGTCGAGCTGCTGTCGGTGCCGATCGAGCAGGTGGAAAAGGCCCTCCAAGCCAACCCCACCCTGGCGATGTTGATGCTCCAGGGCCTCTCTTCCCGCATTCTCCAAACGGAGATGATGATCGAGACCCTGGCCCACCGGGACATGGGCTCTCGCCTGGTCAGCTTCCTGCTGATTCTTTGCCGAGACTTTGGGGTGCCCAATCCCGGCAGCGGTGTCACGATTGATCTGAAGCTGTCCCACCAGGCGATCGCCGAGGCGATCGGCTCCACCCGCGTCACCATCACCCGATTGCTGGGGGATCTGCGCCAGGATGGTCTGATCACGATCCACAAAAAGAAAATCACGGTCCACAATCCCGTCGCCCTGAGCCAGCAGTTTGCCTAGCAAAGCTCCAAGGAAAAGCCCCAAGGAAAAGCTCCAAGGAAAAGCCCCAAGAAAAAAGATCAGGGCAAGCCGATGGGCGCAAGTCTAGGGGCTAGGCAGCGGCAAGTGATGGGGGAAATGATAGGGTAATCAAGTCAGCGACCCAGTTGGGCCATTCAGGATTGTTGCATCACCATCTATGGCCGGGGTTATCCTTGTTCTGTCGGTACTCATCCTGGGGGGGGTGATCGCAACCATTGGCGATCGCCTCGGCACCAAGGTGGGCAAAGCGCGGCTCAGCCTCATGGGCATGCGCCCGCGCAAGACCGCAGTTGCCATTACAATCTTGACCGGCGGCGTGATTTCTGCCACCACCCTAGGCATTCTGTTCGCCACCAATAGCCAGCTCCGCACCGGGGTGTTTGAGCTCGAATCGATCCAGGAAAAGGCCCGCAAAGCCCGCCTCGAACTGGAAGAGACCCAGGCCGAGCGCCGACGCGCTGAACAGGAGCGGGATCAGGCCCGCCAGGAGCAGATCGCCGCCCAGCAGCGTCTGGAAACCACCCGTAAGGTGTTGGCGGAATCGCTCACCAAACAGCAGCAAACCCAGGCCCAGTTGACCACCGTGGGCGAGCGGGCCGAGCGGCTGCGCAGTGAAGCCGAGCGCCTCCAGCAGGAACAGCAAATTTTGATGCAGCAGCGGGATCAGGTGGCTCGCCAAATTGTCCAGCGCAACCGCGACATCGCCGATCGCGATCGCGACATCGCCCAGCAGGAAGCCCAGCTCAACCGCCAAAAGTCCCAGCTCAGTGATCAAAACAGCAGGCTCAGCCGCCAAGGGGAAGCGATCGCCCGCCAGGGGGGCGAGATTCGCGAACGGGATGCCCAGCTCTCCCAGCGCAATGCCCAGATCGCTGAACGGGATGCCCAAATCGCGGCCCAGCGCAACATCGTCGCAGCCGGAGAATCCAAGGTCCGATCCCTGGAAGAAACCCAGGCGCGGCTGGATGAAGAAATTCGCCTGCGGGAGGAGGGCCTGTTGCTGCTCAGGGCAGGCAACGTCGCCCTCACCCGACGGGAGGTCTTGGCCATGCAGGTGGTGCGTGTCCTGAGCCCCGACGCCACTCAAAATGTGATTTTGCCTCTGCTCCAGGCGGCCAATCGCCGGGCCCTAGAGGCCGTTCGCCCCGGTGCGGGGGACGATCTGCAAATCATTCAAATCACTCAATCCCAAGTGGAGCGGCTGCGGGAGCAGATCCAAGACGGCCAGGACTATGTGGTCCAGATCCTCTCCGCAGGCAACTACGTTCGTGGCGAAGATCGGGTGATTGTTTTTACTAATGTTGTCCCCAATAAGGTGATTTTCCCCAAAGGGGAGCTGATCGCCAGCATCAACGTCGATCTGCCGGGGGAGAATAGCCAAACCCTCCAGGATCGCTTGGACCTCGTCCTCGAACAGACGCGTTTCCGGGCGCGCCAGGCTGGCATTGTGTCCGAAAGTATGGTGGTCGGCGATGCAAGCCTTGCCACCGCCGTGCGTTTTTATAACCAGCTCAATACTTACGAAGGCAGCTTTACGCTCCAGGCCATCACCTCCACCCCAGCCTATACCATCGGTCCCCTGCGCATTGATCTCGTGGCGATCCGTGATGGCCAAGTCGTGCTCAGCACGGGGCAGGAAGCGTTGGCGTGATCCCTTGGATGTGGAGGCGGAGTCGGGGGGTGGAGAGGCCTTAGTGGGGGGGATGGGGAGCTTGGGGGAGGTGGG
>JAAUQQ010000472.1 GCA_012032745.1 Synechococcales cyanobacterium RM1_1_8 | reverse complement strand
GAAGCTTGGGTTGCCCAGAATGAAATGTTTAGACTGGAGAGAGAGGCAAAAAAGCTGAAGTGACTTCGCAGCGCAGTCATGTTGACTTTATACAGAGACTAAAGCGGTTTATGGCAGACCTGCTTAACGCTAGGGCTCGGTTTTTTCGTAAACGTTAATTAGTGGGGTTTTCGCCTCCTGTTCCTGGGGGGATATCTTCTCTAAATAGAAGTTGCTGATGCAGCTCTGGTGTTGTGACTTCGGGGCGATCGCCCCCAAACACATCTTCCTCATGGTCCTGGGCCTGTTCCATCGCCGTGACATAGCCGCAGTGGGCCTGGGGAAAGGCATCGCAGTAGGTGACGTAGGGCTTGATGTCCAGCACTGGGGTTTGGTCGAGCAGGTCGATGCCTCGGACCCGGAGGACATTGCCATCAATGGCCAGGAGGCGCAGGGCACTGAGGCCGATCGGGTTGGGGCGGTGGGGGGCGCGGGTGGCCAGGGTGCCGCGTTTGGTGCGGGGGCCGCGCGGTGGGGTCGACAGTCGGGTTCCAGTGGTGGTTGAGGTGGAGCCAGGTGATTGCCCAAATGTAGTCGAAGCCTTCGAGATCCTGGAGAGCGATCGCCGGAACCACAGGCTCAAATAGCTCAATCGTGGCGGCGGCGGGCTGGTAGTCCTCGGGGGCGGATTGCAAGTGGGACTGGCGGGGGGTGCCGTGGCGCTCGGTGTAGGGCGATCTCACCCAGCCAATCGGCTGCATGGCAATTTCCCTGGGAAACTCAACGGCCTGGATATATCGCTTCTGGGGCAGCTTGGGCATAGAATCGGGGCGAGGGGCAAAGGGCAAGGGCCTGCTCCCAGCATAGGCGATTGTCCCTCGGCTCGCTCGCCTCGACATTATGGTTTTGCAGGCGCTCGGTGGCCCAGCCAAGTGCCCGTGCCAATGCCGATCAGAGAGGTGGCGAACAACACCAGCTCCAGGAGCCCAGCTAAATCGCCAAGGCTGAGACTGCTGCTGCTGAGCCAGAGGAGGATGGTCAAGCCCAGCAGGCCAAAACCGTGCTGGACTGGCTTGGCAGGTGCGAGAAGACTGGTGAGATAGCCGCCTGCGGTGGCCGAGGCCAAGGGCATGATAATGCCCAGACAGAGCGTGAAGGCTGTGACCTCACGCCCCGCCAGCAGGCCGAAGGCCATGACAATACCGAGCATGAGGATGAGGCAGCCGGTGGCGATCGCCACCCCAGTCTGAATCCAGGACTGAAGTGCCGGTTTATTCGGTGGTACATCGGGGAGCAGAGAAGCCATGGTTTGTTAGGTATGCTGCATGGCTAGACTCGCTTGCGATCGCGGCCCAGCCCAGCGAATCCTAGCCCAACGACAATCCCTCAGCCCAGCTAATCAACCGGGGCCACCGGCTCCGGGCGGCCATCGGTGAGCAGCCAGTAGAACAGCGGACCCAGCAGGGCCACGCCAATGCAAATGATCAGGGCCGTTTCGAGGCCAATGGCAAGGGTAGAAGTCATGATTAGAAGTCCGGTGAACGACAGAAGCATTGGGGAGCAGTCGTCTCGAATCCTGTGCTGGAACTGGGCCAGGGAACACCTGCCCGATTGCGTCCCAAATAGTATCTATAAGGACAAGGAGAACTTCACCGCCGGAATCCAAGCTTCCTGGCTGATCCAGGAAAATGTTGGATTTCGTCACCTAAACACTAAATTTTCCGTAATCATGCAGATGCCGTAGAAATCGCGATGCTTTGCATCTGCTTGGCTGACTGCCTCGTCGTTCCTGCTCAGGCCAGAAGGTCTAAAGCAGTTCAGGATAAGCCAGAACGCATCGAGATCGAATGTTCCTTCAAGCAAATAGCCCATGGTGATTCGAGCGGCCCAACTGTTGGTGCGCATGGCCCGCCCCGAGGATGCGGAGATTATTCGGGACTTGCAGGTCCTGTCGCTCAAGGTCTTGGCGGCGAAAGACTACAGCCCTCCCCAAATGGCCGCCTTGCTCTGTAGCAAGCAATCGGTGCGGGGCTGGGATGAACTCCACTTCATTGCGGAGCTGGGGGGAATGATTGTGGGTGTGGCGGCCCTCTCCCGCCAAGGCCCCTGGATCAATGCCCTGTTTGTCCATCCCGAATTTACGCGCCAGGGCATCGCCCGGCGGCTGATGGAGGCGGTGGAGGAGGAAGCCATTCGCCGGGGCGATCGCAGCTTGGAAGTGGTCGCTTCCCTAACCGGCGAACCGTTTTATACAAAAGTTGGCTTCGAATTCATTGGCCCCACGATGATCGAGATTGAAGGGGATTCCCAGACTTCCATTCCCTGTGTGCGAATGCGGAAACTGCTGTGGGAAGCTTGGCGAGGCGAGACGCACCCCGAGCGGCCAGGCTACCAGGACAACACCCTGGGGGAAACCGCCATTCATGTGATAGGCATGGTGCTGGCGGCGGCGCTGCTGGTGGGGCTGGGGCAGTTGTTGGCGCTACTGTTTGAGCTATAACCTGACTTGATCGGTAGCTTCATTGGAGATTATTTGACATTGGCTTGGACCCCCATTTGGGCGGCATAGGCGATCGCCAGGGCATCCGCCGCATCGTCCGGCTTGGGCGGTTCGTCGAGCTGAAACAAGAAGGCCACCGAGGCTTGAATCTCTGCCTTGCTGGCTCCATACTGGGCCACGGAAGACTTAACCTGGGACTGGTGCAAAAAAATCGGCTCCTGCAAGCCACAGTCCCCCAGGGCCATTTGGATGATGCCTAGGGCGCGCAAAACCTTGCTGGCGTTGGTATTCTCCCGACTAAAAAAAGGCATCTCCAGGGCCACCGCATCGGGCTGCAACAGGCGGCAGAGTTCGCAGACATCATCGTAGATCTGCCGCAGCCGCACGGACACATTGGACTTGGCATCGGTCTTGATCACGCCATAGTCCAGCACCGTTTGATCACAAATGGCGGCATAACCAATGGAGGCGATCGCCGGATCAATCCCCAGCACAACCTTTCCTTCAAAACCCATGGCAAGTTCCTTCAAAATCCATGGCCGCCTTACCCAGGGCAGAAAAATCGCCAACCCTAGAGTGCGCCAATCATAGATCATTTGTATTGAAAAGGGAAAAAATTCCTCAAAACTCTCCAGCCAAGCTTGCTAGGCTAGGGTCTACAACCAAAATTCCACCTCCCCACCTCCCCACCTCCC